>CAZTNL010000170.1:0-6565 GCA_964614885.1 uncultured Calditrichaceae bacterium
ATGAACCATGCAGGACGAGATACAATCTAAAACCGCACAGGGGCCACAACATCTCGTACTCTACGACGGCATGTGCGCGCTCTGCAACCGGGCCGTGTACTTTCTGCTCGCCATCGACAAACATCGCGCGCTCGTGTTTGCGCCGCTGCAGGGAGAGACAGCGCGCCGCATTGCGCGGCGGCGCCCGGAATGGCCCGATGGGTTTGACAGCATCGTTCTCGTCCGCGACTACAATTCGCCGGAGGAAACGCTCCTGGCGCGCTCAGATGCGGTGCTGGAAGCGGTGAAATTGGTTGGGGGAGCATGGGCGGCGCTCTCCTGGTTGCGCATGGTACCGCGCGGAGTTCGCGATCGGCTCTACGATGCCGTCGCCCGGCGGCGCTACCGCTGGTTCGGGAAGTACCAGTCATGTCGTATGCCGGCGCCGCATGAACGCAGGCAATTTCTGCCGTGAGAAGACAGCCCACAGGTCGTTGATAGCTAAGTCAGCGATTCGCTATAGGCAAGACAGCAGGTTCAGATTAGATAGTAACCCGCTCATATCGTACTTTTTTGTTTGACTTTGTAGAATGCCAGTACTATTTTTCTACTCCCTTTCATATCTCAAGTAATAGCTTTTCAGATCTGGTGCCTTTGAGGCTTGCTGGAGGCAGCCCGTGCTCCCAAATGCATGCATTGGCGCAAGCCAACGGGATCCGCAAAAGGCGGCAGGTGGCAACGAAAATCATCTTTATGCGCCCAAGGCAGAACCGGGCGTCGGACACTGAACGTCGGTTACATTCAAACAAGCACGCATGAACGCACAAAAAAACATCGGTCGCAGGCCGGCGCCTCAGCCGGACGGACGATTGACAAAGGGCCGAACGAGTTACCGACGAAATCCCCGGCCTCCGAATGAGTTCAGTCATATCCAAAGGGCGAGCGAGTCCAAAAGTTGGGGTCCCCCTAACTATGTCGCAGCAATCGGCTTCATTATCGGCTTCATACTTGGGTTTGTCTCAGGAGGAGTGGGCGGTTCCGTCATGTTTGGAACCATTTTCGGGCTTGTTGCGAAACCGACGGCGAAGTTTGTCAAACCGTACATGCACCACATCTTGAGATTTATCGGCTATGGGTTCACGTTTGTTCTGGTTTCAGGCGGTGTGGCCCTGGTCATAATGTTCTGGAGTAGAATCGGAGAGTGGTTATTACTCTTGTGCGGTATAGCGCTTGCAGGAGTTCTAATCAGGCAAGCATTTCGCCTGTTAAGACCCTATCGAGCAACAATCCGTTCGTTCCTGAAACTGCTGTTCATGCTATTCCTGCTGGTAGCAGCCTTGTGGTTCGGATTCAACTTTTGGGGCGTTGGCAAGTGGTGGTAGCCTGTACCTGCAGCTACGGAGCACGCGCAGTCAATAGCGAGCAGCTGCCATTCATGACGACCAATCCCGTGGCTGATTAGATCAGCTTCCCAAAGCCTAAGTCGGCTCTTCCACCATCCAGCTCTTGCGCTGCGTCCCCTGCTGCACAACCGTAACGATCTGCGTCTTCCTGCGGGCCTCATCGAGCGTCCGCGGGTCCAGTGCCCGCTGGAGGAAATCCGTTTCGCGCTCTCTCGAAAACCTCTGAAACGCCTTCTCCGCCAGCGAATTCCGCAACGAATCCTTCTGCAGATAATAGCGGCATGCTTCCGGAATCTCATCGAAGGGCACATAAACCAGCGCATCGCTGTACTGCCGGTCGGGAGTGTCCTCGACGATGGTAAACGCGCGGTTGTTCATCAGGTAAGACATGCGGACAGTGTCGAAATATTTGGTGTCATAATAATAAATCGACAGGACGATGCGGGAGCGGGCGATCCAGTCGTCGCGTTCCTTTCCGTAGACGCCAAAAAGCACTTTCAACTTGAATTCAGAACTAAGTTTCCGCAACACGCGCAGCCGGCGAACGTTGCGCGACCCGTAGAACAAAATGTCCGTATCCTTCTCCCTGTCCTGCTGAATCCTCTCAATTCCCGCATGAAACCCGAGCGGCTTATGGATAGCCGGAATCCCGCGCGCCTTGAGAAAGTCAATGTTTCTCTCATTAAAATCCCACACAACGGTGGCGGAACGCAGCGTGGAAAGCATCTTGTCCACTTCGGTGAGGCACGATTCGGTTATCTCTTCCAGCTGGTAAGGGATGCAGTCATACCCTTCCGGCAATCTGGCGCCGCCCATCATATGATATCCCAGGACGATGTTGGTGCAATCTTTCCTGAGTTCCCCGGCGTATCGAACCTCATACCCGAGTTCCTGCAGGCCGAGGCGCAAGAGATCGGCGACTTCGGCAAAGCATTGCACATGGGCTCTCTCTTTTGCGTTGTCCGGCGTCATCACGGAGATGTTGAACGGTTTCTCATAGGTCAGGTTCGGCACCTCAGGACCCTCCGAAACAACGACGACATGCGGCTTTGCAGTACCGGAATCGACCCAGCCCCCGCCGCGAATCACCTTCACGATTTTCTCTCTTTCTTCGGGTCCCACCCACTGCCCGACCGGAATGCAGACCATCTTTTCCGAGTAACGGTCCAGACCCTCAAGACCAGAGCTATTGTAGTGGGCGAAAATGTTGTGCCGGTCGTTCCGGCCGTGCACGATGGAGGCGGCGATGCCATTTTGATTCATGTACTCGATAAACCGGACGCGCTCGTCGACCTTGATCGTATATAGCCAGTAGGAGGAGAGGCGGTCAGACTGTTCCTGCATCAGGCGAACGTGCTCCAGACCGGAGAGATGGGTGTTGAAAAAGGCGGCATTTTCACGCCGCTTTGCCAGCAGTCCGGGAAGGTGGGGCAGCTGCGCCAGCCCGATGGTGGCGGCGATATCGTTCATATGAAACTTGTAGCCGGCCTCGATGATATTCCACTCGGCGACACCGAGTTGGTTCTGCTGCCGGTGCTCGCGGTCGATGCCGAACCAGCGCAGGGAACGGGCGCGTTTGTGGCCGGCGGCGTCGCGGCAAATGAGAGCCCCTCCGTCGCCGGTCGTAAAGTGTTTGATCGCCTGCAGCGAGAAACAGGCAAAATCGGAATGCGTTCCGATTTTTTTGCCATGATACTCCGCGCCCCATGCGTGGGCGCAATCCTCGATCACTTTCAACCCGTGTTCGCGGGCGATGGCGTTGATTTCATCCAGGTCGCAGGGATAGCCGCCCCAGTGCACAACCATGATCACCCTGGTTCGGACGCTGATTTTCCTGCGAATACTCTCCGGATCGATGTTGCCCGTGTCCGGCTGAACGTCCGCCCAAACCGGAGTGGCACCGGTGAGAACGATCGGCTCGTTGGTTGCCATGCAGGTCATAGGCGTGGTAATCACTTCGTCGCCGATGCCGACGTCGCACAGACGCAGGGCAAGATGCAGCGCGGAGGTGCAGGAATTGAGTGCGGTAACATTCTCTGCCCCAAGAAACTCGCCTATCTCCTTTTCGAACTGCTGCACCTTAGGTCCCTCGCCAATCCAGCCGCTCTTTAGCACCTCCCGCAAAGGCTCAATCACTTCGTCAATGTTTTCGGGCATAAACACTTTGTGAATCGGAATCATACCAGCTTCCTTGCGATGGTTATTGATGGAAATGGAGTCAGCGTGACGTGCTCATAACGGTTGCTAAACCAGCGGCCCCGCAGGAACGAACGGATTGGTTTCCTGTCATAGTGCACCATCCACTCGATGCGATCCCTCGCATCGGATCCCCCCTCAATTAGCAGCAACCCGCCGGGGCGCAGTTTGTCATGCCATTTTACCAGACAACGCTGCAGGCTGGTGCCGTCATTGGAAATGTCGATGTGCAACAAATCGATTTCTGCCTCCTGAAACTGCGTGTAGACCTCGAAGGCATCCGCGTTCAGGAAATCGCACCGTAGATTCGGCGCTGAAAGCAGCCCATTCCGGCGAAAATGTTCCCGCGTTTTTTCCAGGGAGCAGTGTCGATATGGATACTCGTCCCAAAGATCTACCATGCACAGACGGCTCCGCTCCGGTCCGAGGCTGCTGAGAGCGGCGGCCATGTGCAAAGCGCTATACCCCATGAATGTGCCCAACTCCACCGTCAAACGAGGCCGGCAGGAACTTGTCAGCGCGTAGAACAGGCCGCCAATCCTGTTCTTGCTATATGAAGACTCTACCCCGTTGAGATCGAGCCCCTCGCAGGCAGGTTCTACCCCGTCGGCTCTGTCCCAGGTCATTTCCACGCGGAACACTCCTTACTCTAATCGAAACGAATACACCGTTCATCTTTTCGGCGTTTCAGTGGCGCATCTTGAAGAAATGTCGAACGTGAAATACAGGACAAACGACCGCAGAAGGGGGACTCCGGGGGTGACAGCAAAGCTAACCGAAGTGGAAAGGAGAGGCCACGAAAGGAACCATCCGCTGCGGCGCGGCGCTTAGTTTTCGGCGGCGAGGGAACGTTGCAGCGTCGCCAGCAAGTCCGCAGCAACCCCCGCGGATCGTTTTGTTCGTCCAGCTGCAACGCCTGGTCGAAAGCCGGAGCAGAATGGAACAAAATCATCGCTTGCAAATAATACATTAATGTTTTATTGTATGACCGGCTTTTCACTATCAAAACTTAACCCTTGAGGAGAAGATGATCATTAAGCACAGGTGCCTTGTCTTTATGTCGATTTTGCTGCTCGGACAATTTCTTTTCTCCTGCAAAAATGCGGATACAGTCAAAGGCGAGCGCGTCAGCATTCTGCCTGAAACAAAGGGCGCCGTCTTGTCCTTTCGGGGTTATGTCACCGACGAAGATGAACAACTGGTGGACAAGATCTACAATTTCGACAGGCGCGTTGTCGGCAGGGACACTATCGCGGGCCGGGCGGCGTACGAATATATCACGGACAACGAGCCCGGATACTTCTACACGGATGAAGACGCGACCGTCTGGGAATACGACAAGGTCGACGTTGCCGCCAGAATCAGCGCTTACGGTTTCCGCTATGACAAGCCTTTCACGATTTCAGGCTGGGCCATCAAACTCAAGCAGGATAAAGGGGAAGGCACGCTCTGGAGTGTACGGGTCGACACGACATTCGAGGCCATGACCACGGCCGGCGAAAAAGCGACGATACGCTATATCAAATCGGGTAAAGCCCGCTACGATGGCTGGACAGAGACCTTTCTGGTGGAACCTTACAAAGATGTGCCTGTTATGGACGCGAACTGGTACGATCTGCAGACGTTTATTCTGAACGAAACCACCGGTGACACGCTCCTGGGCACGAAAGGCATTGCGCACGAATATTTTGATCCCAAGCTCGGCGCAGTCAAATATATTTCGAATTACCGGAAATACGAAAAGGACAAAGAGCCGGTGCCGCTGCGCGGAACCTGGGAGCTGCTGAAATACAACATCCCGGAATAGAACCCGCCAACGCCATCGGACCGGCGCACCGTCCGGAACCGGGCCACTGAATGCCTTCTATTCGACCCATGTGCCGCGAGGATCTGCAACAGATCAATCTCTTGCAGTCCAAGGCCTTTACCGAGGCCAGATTTTCGGGGCGCGCAGGCGACGGCCGGGTGCCGCTGTGCCGTCCATCTTTCCTGCAGATGTATCTCGCGGCCAACCCTGATGGCTGTTTTGTCCTCGCGGAAAAGAGTCGAATCTTCGCTTACTGCTTTTCGCGGCTGTGGGGAAGCGTGAGCTGGCTCGGTCCACTCGCCGTCCTGCCCGCTGAACAGGGCAAAGGGTTCGGGAAAGAAATTGTACAGACGGCGATCGCGCACCTGCAGGCTCGTGGTGCGCGCGTCATCGGCCTCGAACTTGAAGCCAGCGCCAACAAGAACTTCGCTTTCTACACCAAACTCGGCTTCCGCTTCGAGTCGTTGGCCCTGGACCTGATCATGGACACCGAAGGGATTGGAGCACCTCGTTCCGGCGACATGGACTTTGTGCGCCTCTCGGCCGTAACCGGCGATGAGCGGCGCCAGCTTTTGCGCGAGGCCGCGCAGTTTTCCGACCGCATTTGTCCCGGCCTCGATTACACCAGCGAAATCGAACTCGCGGCGGCATTTGGTTACGGTGACGCCATGCTGGCGCTGCAAAACGGACGGATTGCCGCCCTCGTCATCGCGCATACAAAAGCGTACTCGGAGCAGGAAAAACAGAAATTCCTGAAGGTAAATGTCTTGCAGGCCGCTGCGCCGGCCGCCACAGGCAGCGGTCTGGATCTGCTGCTGAACGCTTTGGCAACCTGGGCCGGAGAGGAAGAAGTGGCGTACATCTACATGAGGGCACCGCTCCGGTGCGAACAGGGCCTGGCCCCGCTACTGGCGCGCGGCTTCAGAATCGGGCACAACGACGTCCGCATGACCCTCTCCGGCTACGGGCTGAATCCCTCGCCGGCGCCGCTGGACTTCAGCAAATGGCAGTGAAGCAAATTTAACTTGTATTCTAAAATGATAATCTTATATTAATAATAATTCTTATATAATTTAGTCGCTTTTAGGTTGTATTATCCCAGACTGTCCTACCGGCGTCTGGATCCTTTCTAGCCTTCCTGAGAATGTTCGTCGTGGTCGGAATCCGTGCAGATATCCCG
>CAZTNL010000171.1:0-6562 GCA_964614885.1 uncultured Calditrichaceae bacterium
TTTAGGATCTAGTGAGCTTGGCTCGTGTGGGTTCGAGTCCCTCCTCTCGCACTCAGTTGTAACTAAAGAGAAAGAATCAGAGCATTGGATGCAAAAGTGACAAGCCCGGGCAGTTGCGAACGTGTCGTCGAGGTCGATGTGGCCGTTGACGAGCTCGCACCGCATTTCGACCGGGCATATAGCAGGTTTCAAAAAGGATTGAAACTCGAAGGGTTTCGCCGGGGCAAGGTGCCGATGGCCCTGGTCAGAAAGTTGTACGGAGATGCCATCCAGGGCGAGGCGATAGAGGATGTCGTGCAAAGCGTCTACATGGAGGTGAAACAAAAGGAAGGGATTCATGCGGTCGCGCCGGCCAGGCTCGAAGACGTGCAATACGATCCGGAGAAGGGGTTGCATTTCAAAGCGACCGTAGACGTGGTTCCCGAGGTAGAGCTGAAGCGAACCACTGGCCTTTCCGTTGAAAAAGAAACCTACCAGGTCGACGACCAAGACGTAGCCGAGGCGCTGGAAGACATCCGCGAACGGATGGCGGTGATGCAGCCGGTTGAAGGGGAGGCTCAGGAAGGGCATTATCTTGCCGTGGATTTTCAGCAAATCGACGATGGCGGCGTGCCGCTAATTGGCAAGAAATTCGAGAACAGGCTCGTGGTCCTCAGCGATGAGAACCCCGCGTTGACAACCCAGTTACTCGGAGTCAAGGCGGGCGAGAAACGACAGATCACGTTCGAATCCGTCGATAAGGATGGAAATCCGAAAGACGACGAGCGCTATGAAGTCAATGTTAAGGAAATAAAATCGAAGCTACTCCCGGAAACTGACGATGAATTAGCCAAGGATGCCGGCGACTTCGAGTCGTTGGAAGCGCTGAAGCAGGACATCCGGGAAAGACTGGAGAAGCGCAGCAAGGAGGGGGCGAAGCGGGCCCTGCGCGAGCGCCTGATCGATGAGCTTTTGAAGCAAAACTCGTTCGATCTGCCGGAGTCGATGGTTTCTGGCTATCTCGACGCCATTGTTGAACGTGCGCGCCGGGAATCGGGCAATCAGGAGGTGGACGAGCAGCAGCTAAGGGAGCACTACCGGCCCACGGCCATCTGGAACATCCGGTGGGAATTGGCTCGGGATAAAATGCAGGAAATGCAGGAGTTTTCCGTGACGGATGAAGACCGGGAGGCCTATATCGCTACCGTGGCCGCCGAGCAGGGTGTTTCTGAAAAAGATATCCGGAAATCGTTGAAAAAGAAAAACGCGCGCGACCGCTTCGATGACGACATCCTGCAGGAAAAAGTGCTGGACTATCTCGAAGCCAACGCCAAGGTGAAGGAGAAGAAGATCACCAGAAAAGACATAGAGAAGGCGAGAAAGGTCGCTGTTTAAAGGGCTCTGGCTTGCCGCTGATAGCGAGTGGGTGCAATTCGAACTTAAGGAAAGAGTTTTTGTATGGGACTGGTACCAGTTGTAGTTGAGCAAACCGGGCGCGGCGAACGGGCGTATGATATCTTTTCACGTCTGCTTAAAGAACGCATTATTTTTGTCGGGACGGCAATCGACGACACCGTGGCGAGCCTGGCTATTGCGCAGATGCTCTTCCTCGAAGCCGACGACCCCGACAAGGATATCTCGATTTACATCAATTCTCCGGGCGGCTATGTGACGGCCGGACTGGCGATTTACGACACGATGCAGCACGTCAAGCCCGACGTCGTAACATTCTGCATGGGCCAGGCGTCCAGCATGGGCGCCGTCTTGCTGGCGGCGGGCGCGGAGGGTAAGCGGTTTGCCCTGCCGCATGCGCGCATCATGATTCATCAGCCGCTCGGTGGTGCTCAGGGGCAGGCATCGGATATCGAAATTCAGTCGCGCGAGATTCTCTATACGCGTGAACGTCTCAATGAAATTCTGGCGCGCCACACGGGGCAGACGGTCGACAAGATTGCAGAGGACACGGATCGGAACTTCTTTATGTCCGCCGCCGAGGCCCGCAAGTACGGAATCATCGATGACGTCATCGACCGCAAGGGGCTGACCAAGAAGAAATCTAAAAAGAAGAGCGCCGGAAAGTAAGGAAACTGCGTGGCAGAGAGAGAAAGCAAAGAGCGGGTTTATGTCTGCTCGTTTTGCGGGAAAAATTCCAACCAGGTCGAATGCATTGTCACCGGGCCGGACGTGTACATCTGCAACGAGTGCGTTCGCAGCGCCAGCGAGATCATCAAGGAAGATTATGTTCGCCGCGGCCGCACCGTACAGGATCGGGATCTTCTGCCCGTGGATATCAAGGAGGCGCTCGACGAATACGTCGTCGGTCAGGAGTTTGCGAAGAAGAATCTGGCCGTAGCCGTCTATAACCACTACAAGCGGATCAAGTCGTACGATGCCTTTGACGACGTCGTCCTCGACAAGAGCAACATTCTGTTGATCGGCCCTTCCGGCACCGGCAAGACTTTGCTCGCGCAAACCCTGGCCAAATTTCTCCAGGTGCCGTTTACCATCGCCGATGCGACCACACTGACCGAGGCGGGCTACGTCGGCGAGGATGTCGAAAATATCCTCGTCCGTTTGCTGCAGGCCGCCGATTATGATGTTGAGAAAGCCGAGCGCGGCATCGTTTATATCGATGAGATCGACAAGATTACACGCAAGGATGGCAATCCGTCGATCACCCGCGACGTGTCCGGCGAAGGCGTGCAGCAGGCCCTGCTGAAGCTGCTCGAGGGCACAGACGCGGCCGTGCCGCCCAAGGGGGGGCGCAAGCATCCGGAGCAGAACCTGATCAACATCAACACCAAGAATGTTTTGTTTATCTGTGGGGGCGCCTTTGTCGGGCTCAACAAGATTGTCAGCGCCCGCCTCGGCCGCAAGAACATCGGCTTTGGTGCAGAGATCAAGAAAGTCGTCGACGAGACCAATCCGGACTTATTGAAACACGTGGAGCCCGAAGATATGTTGCAGTACGGGCTCATCCCGGAGCTCATCGGCCGGCTTCCGGTTGTTGCTGCGCTCGAAGAACTCGATGAAGAAGCCCTGCTCAGAATTCTGCTGGAACCCAAGAATGCGCTGACGAAGCAGTTCCAACGTCTGTTGGAGATGGATGACATCGAGCTGGATTTTGAGTCCGGCGCGCTGCGAGAGATTGTACGGTTAGCCAGATTGAGAAAAACCGGCGCGCGTGCGCTCCGGTCCATCTTTGAGGAAGTCATGCTCGATTTGATGTACGACATGCCTTCCCGGGAGGACGTAGCCCACTGCCTTATCACCAGAGACTACGTCCAGAAGAAGGGCGAGCCAGCGTTCACCTACAAGCCTGTCAAGAAAAGCGCCTGAGCTTCCAGAATTTGAAACAGACCATTACTCCGGTAAAATCTTCCTCAGCGAGTGGCTGCTGGGAGATTTTTTTGTTTGGATCATCCTAAAAGAGAGCCAACAAAGCATGCACAAAGTTATTCGGGATGGCGCCGTCATCGAAATCAATACCCGGCTTCCCATCCTTCCTCTCAAAGAAATCGTCGTTTTCCCTTACATGATTTACCCGCTCCTGATCGGACGCGAGGCATCTTTGAAGGCGATTGAAGAATCGATGTTGCTCGATAAACTCGTCTTTCTTTCCGCTCAAAAAAATGTCACGCTCGACGAACCGGAACGCAAGGATCTCTATCGCGTCGGCGTCGTCGCGCGCATTCTCCAGGTGCTGAAGCTGCCCAATGGCTTGATGAAAGTGCTGGTCGAAGGCATTGTTCGCGGACGCATCAAACGCTTTCTGTCGGTCGAAGGGCATTTCCAGGCTCAGATTGACATCCTTGCCGAAACCGACAAGGCGACGCCGGAGATCAAGGCTAAGATTCGTCGGGTGAGCGCGCTCTTCAAAGATTATGTCAGGCTGCATCGAAATCTGCCAGACGAAATCGTGCTGTCGGTGGAGCGCGCCACGCAACCCCACCGATTTGCCGATCTCGTCGCCTCACATCTGCAAACAGATGTCGATGAGAAGCAGAAGATTCTCGAAACACGGTCGGCAGACAGCCAGTTGAACACACTGATGAAAATTCTCGAGTCCGAAATCGAGATCCTGGAAATTGAGCAGGAGCTGGAGGACAAGGTGCGTGGGCGCATCCACAAGTCACAAAAAAATATCTACCTGCAGGAACAAATGCGCGCCATCCAGGAAGAGTTGGGTGACGAGGGGGAAGTCAACGGTGAGGCCGCTTTCCTGAGCGAGAAGATCAAGAAGGCAAAGATGAGCCCTGAGGCCGAAGAGCGTGCCTATGAGGAGTTGGACAAGCTGCGCCAGACGCCGCCGTTCTCGCCGGAAGCGACCGTCATCCGCAACTATCTCGACTGGTTGCTTGCCGTGCCCTGGTTTAGGAAGACCAAAGACAGTCTCGATATCGATGAGGCGGCTCGCGTTCTCGATGGCGACCACTTTGGGCTGGAAAAGCCGAAGGAAAGAATTCTGGAGCATCTCGCCGTTCTCAGACTTTCGAAGAACATCCGCGGCCCTATCCTCTGTTTCGTCGGGCCTCCGGGAGTCGGCAAGACGTCGCTGGGGAAATCGGTGGCCGGCGCAATGGGCAGGCAGTTCGTCCGGGTCTCTTTGGGCGGGGTGCGCGATGAAGCGGAGATTCGCGGCCACCGGCGAACCTACATCGGTTCCATGCCCGGCAAAATCATCCAAAGCCTGAAAAAGGCGAAGACGATCAATCCGATCTTCCTGCTCGACGAAGTCGACAAGATGAGCACGGATTTTCGCGGCGACCCCTCGTCCGCGCTCCTCGAGGTGCTGGACCCGGAGCAGAACAAGGCGTTCAACGACCACTATCTGGAAGTCGACTACGACCTGTCGAAAGTCCTGTTTATCACGACGGCCAATGTCGAAAGCCAGATACCGGAGCCGTTGCGCGACCGGATGGAAGTCATCAACCTGCCGGGATACCTCGACCACGAAAAAGTATCGATCGCCACAGGGTTTCTCGTGCCGAAGCTGCTGAAGCAGCACGGGCTGAAAAAGAAGGCGTTGAAGTTTAAAAAAGCGGCCATTCAAAAGATGATTCGCGACTATACGCGTGAAGCCGGGGTCCGCAACCTCGAACGGGAGCTGGCAGCTGTCTGCCGAAAAGTCGCTAAAGAGATCGTCCGTAACGGCAAGAGTCAGACGGTTGTCGTTACCACGGACAACATCCAGGAGTATCTCGGCGTTCCCAAATTTCACGACTTCCAATTCGAGCACGAACACCTGGTGGGGGCTGCTCTCGGGCTGGCCTGGACCTACTACGGCGGCGATATTCTCGAAATAGAAGTTAACCTGATGAAGGGCAAGGGGGAGTTGTCCCTGACCGGAAAACTCGGGGACGTCATGCAGGAGTCGGCGCGGGCGGCGCTTTCCTACGCCCGTACCAACGCAGAGGCGCTCGGGATTCAGGACGAATTCTGGAAGGAAAAGGACATTCATATTCACGTCCCGGAGGGGGCGACGCCGAAGGATGGCCCGTCGGCCGGCATCACGATTGCAGTGGCCCTGATTTCAGCCCTGACCGGCAGGCGCGTGCGCAAGGAGCTTGCCATGACCGGCGAAATCACGCTGCGCGGCAACGTTTTGCCCATCGGTGGCCTCAACGAGAAGCTGCTCGCCGCTAAGCGCTCAGGCATCAAACGGGTTATTCTGCCCCAGGAAAACGAGCGGGAACTGACCGAAATCAGCGGCCATGTAAAAAAGGGATTGAAGATCGTTCCGGTCAAGGAGATGCGCCAGGTTTTGAATGAGGCTTTTGTCTAGCCTGAAAAATTCATAGCCACAGAGGCTCGGAGTACACAGAGTTTTATTTATTTGAAAATTATGACGATAAACCCTCCGCGTTTTTTGAGACTATGTTTTACTGGAGTAGTTTCTCTAAGTTCTTATTTCTCAGTGCCCTCTGTGGCTCTGTGGCAAAATTCATGAATTGAGCAGGCTAGAACGCTGCCTTATGAAAATAACGGACGTCGAGTTTGTCAAAAGCGTGGCCGGGCTCGACCAGCTGCCGCGTGATGGCCTGGGAGAACTCGCTTTTGCCGGCAGGTCCAATGTCGGCAAATCCAGCCTGATAAACTGCCTTTTGAATCGAAAGAAAATGGCCAAGACGAGTTCAACGCCCGGCAAGACCCGTCACCTCAACTATTTTCGCATCAACGACAAGTACTATTTTGTCGATTTGCCGGGCTACGGCTACGCCCGGGTTCCGCGCGCGGAAAAAGAACAATGGCAGCGATTGATCGAACGCTACCTTTCCTCCAGTGCGAACCTGCGCGGCGTCATTTCGATTATCGATGTTCGTCGCGGCGCCACCTCTCTCGATCTGCAACTTCTTGAATGGCTGCGCGAGTTAGGGATGAGGGTTTGCCTGGTGGCAACCAAGGCCGACAAACTCTCCCGGGCAGCCCTCGGCCGGCAGATGAAGGAACTCGAAAAGGGGTTGCGCCACCTCTCGTCGAACGAGATCATTCCATTCTCCGCGGTAAGCGGCACGGGCAAGAAGGAGCTGCTCCGTGAAATTCTCAACATAATGGGGTAAACATGCATCCAAGACTTTTTACA
>CAZTNL010000172.1:0-4151 GCA_964614885.1 uncultured Calditrichaceae bacterium
ATTATGGTGGAAGACAAAGAGAAGTTATCTACGCACCAGGATGTCGCTGCAGCCTCGCCAGGCAAAATCGAAGGCTGGCTTCGCGAGCGATATGAGCTGGATGGATTGCTTTATTTCATCAAGAAGAAAGAGGTGCCGCTGCACCGTCACAGTTTATGGTACTACCTGGGCGGGATGACCTTGTTCTTTTTCATCGTTCAGGTCATAACGGGCATCTTGCTATTGCTTTACTACCGGCCGACAGCCGCAGCGGCATTCGAAAGCGTCAAGTTCATCATGACCGAAGTGCGTTTCGGCTGGTTGATTCGCTCCATGCACAGCTGGTCGGCAAACCTCATGATCGCGGCAGCGTTCATTCACATGTTCAGCGCTTTTTTTCTCCGCGGCTACCGGAAGCCAAGGGAGCTGACCTGGGTCAGCGGTTCGCTGCTGTTGTTCATCGCATTGGGTTTCGGCTTTTCCGGGTACCTGCTGCCGTGGAATCAGCTGGCCTATTTTGCCACTAAGGTCGGTACGGAGATCGTGTCGGTCGTGCCGTTTGTCGGCGAGTTTCTGTTGAAGTTCCTGCGCGGGGGTGAAGATGTCACGGGCGCCACGCTAACGCGCTTTTTCGGAATTCATGTAGCGGTGTTGCCGATGATTATCGCGGCTGTTCTGGTGTTTCACTTGCTTCTTGTACAGAAGCAGGGCATGAGCATACCGATAGGCGTGGAAAAAAAGGGTGGCAACCGCTTACGCAGAATGCCGTTCTTCCCGAACTTCCTGTTGCGGGATTTGCTCGGCTGGGTTGTGGCGCTCGCATTGCTCGTTGCCGTTGCCGCTATTTTCCCGTGGGACTTGGGCGTGAAAGCGGACCCGTTTTCTTCAGCGCCCGCCGGGATACGCCCCGAATGGTTTTTTGTCTTCATGTTTCAGACTCTGAAATACATACCGGCGAAGATATTGAGCTTCGACGGTGAAGTGCTCGGGGTGCTGGCTTTTGCGCTGGGGGGTGCGTTGCTCGTCGCAGTGCCTTTTCTTGACCGGAAGGCCAGCGAAGGAAAAGTCAGCAAATTGTTCACCATCGTCGGCGTGATTGTCGTGCTCTACATTCTGGTCATGACTATCGTTGCCTACACGGTATCGCAGACATTCTAACAGAACCTGTGAAGGACACATACATGCATAACAAGATTGCAGCCCTAGCGATAGCAGCTGTCTGCGTGGCCGCTCCTTCCGTCTTGAAGGCTCAGACGGCAGAGGTCAACAGCTGCGTCTCCTGTCACCTGGAGGAAGGGGAGGACCTCGCTATCCCGGTGAAAGGAATGGAGAACGATGTCCACACCCAGCTCGGCCTTTCGTGCGCAGACTGCCACGGCGGCGACTCTAAAGCCGGTCTGGATGGCGACATGGATGCGGCCATGGACCCGGCAAAGGGATATATCGGTGCGCCTGAGCGCAAGGATATCCCTCAGTTCTGTGGCCGGTGCCACAGTGATCCCAATTATATGCGCAAGTTCAATCCGCGGGTGTCAACAGACCAGCTCGCGCGTTACAAGACCAGTGTGCACGGAAAACTGCTGCGGAAGGGAGATACGCACGTGGCCACGTGCGTCGATTGCCATGGCGTCCACGGAATTCGCGATGCCCAGGACGCGCGGTCACTCGTTTATCCTTCGAACGTGCCGGCTACGTGCGGCCGCTGCCATGCAGACGAGAAGTACATGGCTAAGTATGACATCCCGAAGGACCAACTGGCTTCCTACAAAAAGAGTGTTCATGGTATCGCCTTGCTTAAAAAGGGCGACCTTGGCGCCCCGGCCTGCAACGACTGCCATGGCAACCACGGCGCTTCGCCACCCGGAGCACCGTCAATCGCTTACGTTTGTGGCCAGTGCCACCTGAATAACAGCGAACTCTTCTTCAAGAGTCCGCACCGGGCGGCCTTTGCCGAAAACGACCTGCCCGAATGTGAGACGTGTCACGGCTATCACGAAATCCAGCACCCGCACGACGAAATGCTCGGCGTTGACGAGGTCAGTATCTGTATCGACTGCCACGACGAGGGTAGCAAGGCGTATGAAACGGCAGCTGCCATGAGGGCGAAGATCGATTTGCTCAAGAAAAAGATCGAGGATGCGGATTCATTGGTTTCGAGTGCGGAACGTGCCGGTATGCAAGTGAGTGACGCTATCTTCGACCTCAAGGACGCAAATGATGCGCTTGTCAAAAGCCGCACGAGAGTCCACAGCCTCGACGCGGAAGATCTTTCTAAGTCAACGGCCGGGGGAGTCCTGCTGGCTGAAAAGGCGTTGGCTGCGGGCAGAAAAGCGTTGGCAGAACTCCAGTTCCGCAGGAAAGGTCTGGCTGTTTCGTTGGTCTTTCTCTTGATTCTCGCAGTTGGCCTTTATTTCAAGATTAAGGAAATTGATTTAAAACACCCAATTCGCTAAATTAAACCATCGGTTAAACTGAGGAGATTTATTCAGATGAAAAACGCCTGGATGTTGCTTTTCGCACTGCTTTTCGCAGCCAGTTCCGTGCTGGCAGGCACGGGACCGCAGCCTGCGAAAAAAACGACTCATAAATACGGCGGTGTCAAAACCTGTAAGACATGCCACATGAGCGCCAAGAGTGGCGCACAATACAAGGTATGGAAGAAATCGGCCCACGCTAAAGCATACGAGACGCTGAAGACTCCCGAGGCCATCGCGGTCGGAAAGAAGCACGGGGTGGACAGCCCTGTGACTTCGGACAAATGTCTGAAGTGCCACGTCACCGCGTTTGGTGTCGATGCCGCCCTCAAGGGTCCGAAACTGACGATGGAGGAGGGGGTTAGCTGTGAGGCATGCCACGGCGCCGGCTCCGGATACAAGAAGAAAAAGATCATGAAAGCCATCACCGCTGGTAAGGCAAATGCTGCGGATTATGGTTTGATCGTGCCTGACGAGAAGGTCTGCGTGAAATGCCACAACGAAGAAAGCCCCTCTTATAAGGAGTTCGACTTCAAGGCCTACTCGGCAAAAATTGCACATCCCTTGCCCAAGAAATAGGGACGGTTCGCAACACTGAGATGGCGTACCCGGTTTTCAAGGATAGCCGGGTACGCCGTTCTCTTTTCTCCCCTCTGAATTCCTGATCTGTTTGCAAAACAAGTAACGATTTGCTTATCTTGCACCGCCCTGTTGACACCTGTTTTCCGTACAACCATTATGTGTTTGACTAAGGTCGACTTATGCACGGTACGGACAAGAAGCTTGAGTTCGACCTGAAATAGACGGTGGTTGGGCCGGGTTGTGCTCTTTGCAAACACGTTTCCTGTTGGAGGATTTGAATATGTGTCGCTTCCTTGCTTACATCGGCGCCCCCATCGTGATGGACGAACTCTTGTACAAGCCGACCAACTCGTTGATTCACCAAAGCTACAAAGCCCAGGAAAGGGCTGAGCCTCTGAACGGTGATGGCTTCGGGATTGGCTGGTACCAGCCAGAGATAGATTCCTCTCCAGCCGTGTTCACTTCCATTCAGCCGGCGTGGAACAACCGCAACCTGCGCAGCATCGCCCAAAAGATTCGCACAGCTTGCCTCTTTGCCCACGTGCGTGCGGCGAGTACTGGCAATGTCAGCCAGGATAATTGCCACCCGTTTGCCTACAACGACCTTCTTTTTATGCACAACGGCAATATCGACGGCTTCAGGCGTATCAAGCGTGGGTTAAGGAACCGCCTGCGCCAGGAGATCTACGATTGGTTGAGTGGGGACACCGATTCTGAACATTTCTTTGCGCTTTTCCTGAACAATCTGCCACCGGGCATGCCGGCGCTTGACCTGGGCACCGCAGTGTCTGCTCTGGAGAAGACGATCTGTGAAGTGAAAGAACTGGCAAGCCATGAGGGCCTGAGGGCGGCCATGACATTGAACGTGGCCATCACGAACGGCAAATTCCTGGTCACCACCCGTTATGTGTCGGAACCTTCTGCTGCGGCCAACACGCTATACCACTCAGAAGGAAGTCGCTATTATTGTTGCGATGGTGTCTGTCAAATGTTGAGCGCGGAGCCGGGTCAGCACGCCGTCCTGGTCGTTTCCGAAAAGCTGACGGGTACGAAAGATGATTGGATTCGCGTTCCCCTGAATCACTTGGTTATGGTAGGAGAAGATCTCTCGGTTTC
>CAZTNL010000172.1:4251-6561 GCA_964614885.1 uncultured Calditrichaceae bacterium
CGTGTTTGCGCGAACTTCTCTATGCCATGTTTTGGGATCCGGTCAGCATTTAGACCAACCGCAATTGTAGCATGTGAGACAGGCGCCTTCATGCGCGATGGTACTGCCACATTCCGGGCAACATGCGAGGGGGCCAGCTTTCGTTATGGGAGCGGCCTGGCCGGTCTCCTTCGTCGCCTGCGAAGGGTGAGCCGCCTTCATCACCGGGGCGTCAATTTCGCCTTTGCGAAGGAGATAGCGCTCCAGCGACTTGCCGATAGCGTCCGGTGCAGAGAGTACCAGCTCGCCATCCTCCCAAACCGGCGCCGGTCCGGAAATGCCTTTCAGTTGCTCGATAATTTCGCACGGATCTATCTTTGAGCGCAGCGCCAGGGAAATCAGACGGCAGATAGCCTCGGTTTGGGCTGCAGCATTGCCACCCGCTTTCCCGATGGTGGAGAAGACTTCACAGATGCCATCTTCGTCTTCGTTGATGGTGACGTAAAGATTGCCCTCACCGGTACGAATTCGCTCGGTCAAACCGTGCGTTATCTTCGGCCGTGTCCGGGGATGAAATCCGCGGTCATCTGATTTTGCCTGCGAA
Organism: uncultured Calditrichaceae bacterium; assembly: GCA_964614885.1. Classification (GTDB taxonomy): domain Bacteria; phylum Zhuqueibacterota; class Zhuqueibacteria; order Oceanimicrobiales; family Oceanimicrobiaceae; genus JAJDAG01. The sequence continues at coordinate 4,835 of CAZTNL010000172.1, forward strand.
AATCTGTCGCTTTGCAGGATGCCCTCGCGGCTGCCTTCTCGATAGACGGTGATTCCCTTGAGACCCGCCTTGTATGCCTTGAGGTAGATGTCCGCCACGGTTTCGCGCGTGGTGCTCTCCGGCAAATTGACCGTTGACGACAAGCTGGTGTCGACATATTTCTGGATGACGCCCTGCAACTTCACCCTGAAATACGGATCAACATCGTGCGCCGTCACCACATAGTCCGGAAGGTCCTCGTCGTTATCAAATAGTTGCTTCACCAGCGGATGATAGACTTTGTATTCGCAGAAAGTCTCCCCGTCGTTTTGTTTGACCCGACGGGTATAGCTCGTGCTGAAAATGGGTTCAATACCCGAACTGGTTTGGGCAACAATTGAGCCGGTCCCGACCGGGGGTACGGTGAGCACGGTTGAATTGCGGATGCCGTTTTCGCGAATTTTCTCCTGTAGCCGCTTCGGCAGCGATTGCAGGAATTTGCTCTTTCGATACCCTTTCCAGTCGAAGATTGGAAAGGGACCCTTCTCCCGGGCGAGCTCGATTGAGGTTTCATAGGCTGCATCGCGGATTGTTCGCATCATGCGCTCGATGGCCTTCAGCCCGTCCTCGGAGTCGTATCGGATACGCATTTTTACCAGCGCGTCAGCAAGCCCGGTAATGCCGACACCCACGCGGCGATCCGACGCCACGGCCTTCCGGATTTCATCGAGCGCGTGAAACGGCATGTTGTAGTCGATGACGTTGTCCATGAAGCGGGTTGCGATTCTGGTCGTTCGGTCAAGATCATCGAAGTCTAAATTGCCTTCGTCGTCGACAAACATAGCCAGGTGCAGGTTGCCGAGGTTGCAGGCTGTAAACGGGGCCAGAGGCTGTTCGCCACACGGGTTCGTGCTGGAAAGCGGGTTGGCGTACTCGACGTTGTGGTAATCCTTCATCGTGTCCCAGAAGATGATGCCCGGTTCAGCAGACGCGTGCGCGTTTTCAATAATCTTGTTCCAGAGATCCCGTGCACGAACTTTTCCGTACACCTTGGGTGGTTTTGATTTTTGTTGTTCCGGTAAGCAAGGCCAGCGAAGTTCAAATTCGTCGTCTGCCTGCAACGCCTGCATGAACTCGTGCGTGATCAGGACGCTGATATTGGCGTATTTGACTTTCTCCCGGCCCGAGTCGCTCTTTATGGAAATGAAACGCTCGATGTCGGGATGGTCGACGCGAAGCGTAAGCATCAGGGCACCACGGCGGCCTGCCTGTGAGACCGTGTTTGTGCTCTCGCTCAAAAGGTTCATAAAGGCGGTTGCTCCGGGCGACTTGTCGACGGTGGCATTGACAGATGCGCCTGCCGGGCGCAGAATCGAGAGATCCGTGCCGACGCCCCCGCCGGTACGATAGACCATCGCGCTTTCCCGCAAGCATCTGTAAATTCCGTCCAGGCTATCCTCTTTGATTGGGACGACGTAGCAGTTGGAGAGGGTGGGGCGGCGTTTCGCATCACCACGGCCGGCGCCATGCATCACCCTGCCGCCAGGGAGAAACTTAAAACCGAACAGAATTTTAAAGAACTCGCGGTACCAATGATTCGGGTCGTTTTCGACGGAAGCCATTGCGGTGGCAACGCGGTGCCAGATGTAGAGGGGACCGGACTCTCCCGGCGCCAGGTATTTCGATTGCAGCACATCTCGGGCGAGCTCGTTTTCGCCGTAATAGGTCAGCGAGTCGCTTGCGGCTTC
>CAZTNL010000173.1:0-6527 GCA_964614885.1 uncultured Calditrichaceae bacterium
GACAGGTGGGCCGGCGGGAGTACATTGTCGACGGGCTGTGCCCGGTGACTCTCTGCGAGGAAAAGCTCAAGACTCAACTGCCGGATTACGACGTGGTGACCGTCGGCGGCGTCGCCTTCAGCCTAGCCGGCCATATTCCTCACCCGGGCCAGAAGCTGAATTACGACGGGGGATCCTTCGTTGTCGAAAGTGTCGATGGCCAGAGGATCGCCAAGCTGCGGTTGCTGCTTGAAGAGCAGAAGCTACAGCAACAGGCTGACGCCTGATTCCTTAAGCCGGGTGTTTGACACCGCCTCTACCCATAATAAAAAGTGACGGGGTGCGTATGTTCCGGCACTCCGGCCTCGTTGCAGCGATCAGCTAAACATCGTGCAGGCTAGTAGTAGAGATATTTGCGCCAGTACTGATTGTTTCGCGCTTTGTACCTGACGAGGTGCAGATAGAAGAAACTGCTGAGGGGCTTCGGCTTGTTGAGCAGATTCATGTTGGCCTCGCGCGGCGTGCGGTCTCCCTTTTTGCAGTTGCAGCGTTTGCAGGAGGTTACCAGATTTTCCCACACCGATTTTCCGCCCCGGGACTGCGGCAGGATGTGGTCGAGCGTGAGCTGGTTCGGCGGCTGTTTTGTGCCGCAGTACTGGCAGGTGTGGTCGTCGCGCAGGAAAATGTGCCCTTTCGAGTAGGTTCTCTTCCGATAAGGAATTTTCACATAGTGAATGAGGCGAATGACGGCCGGGACCGGAAAGACCACCGAAGGCGAGCGCATGAACTGGGGTGTGTTCTGCTCGCTGCGGGCCAGGCCTTTGACGATGAGAATGACCGCTCTGCGGACGTCGCAAACGTGGATGGGCTCGTAACTTGCATTGAGAACTAGCACTTGCGGAAACATCGCCTTCATCGCCTCCGGCATATCGAGAACCTGAAAGAAGGTTGGTGATCGGTCTGATTTTGCTGAATTTAGCAATTTGAGCGGTTCCTGTCAAGAGTTTCTTTTCCCTTGCAATTTTAGCGTCAAAACCTTAAACTCTATGTCTTTTTCATGACGTTCGGCAAAGGAGAAACCAACTTACTTGCGAGTTATTATCATCGGCGGGGGTGAAGTAGGATTTCATCTGTCCAAGATTCTTTCACAGGACGGCCATCAGGTCGTTCTGATCGACACCAACCGCGAAAAAATAACGCGTGCCGAGGAGGCCCTGGACATCACCGTGCTTGAGGGCAGCGGCTCCAGCGTCGAGACTTTGAGCAAGGCCGGCATCCGCGAAACGGAGTTGCTGATCGCTGTCTCCGCGATCGATGAGGTGAATACGGTCGCATGCATGCTTGCCGGGAAGCTGGGAGTGCCCACTAAAATTGCCCGCATTCGCAACCAGGATTTCTCGCAGAAGGATGCCGTCCTGACGCCGGAGCAACTGGGCATCGACCTGATCATCAATCCTGAGCTGGAAACGGCGCACGAGATAGTTTGGTTGCTGCGCAGGGCCGCCGCCACCGACGTCATCGAGTTTGCCGATGGCACGATCCAGCTGCTGGGGTTGCGCCTCGATTCGAAAGCACAACTGCTGGACCGCAAACTGCACGATATCTCTGCCAGCATGCCAGACCTGACGTTTCGCACCGTGGCTATTTCCCGGAGCGGCCGCACGATCATTCCAACCGGGGAAGACACTTTTCACGCAGGCGATCAGATTTTCGTGGTTTCCAAGACCGACGCAGTGCCTGAATTGCTCGCTCTGTGCGGCAAGACCGAGCAAAAGATTCAGCGGATCATGATTCTGGGAGGCGGTAAAGTCGGACGGATCGTGGCAAAGGAGCTGGAGGAAGACAAGAATCTCGACATTCGCCTCATCGAATCGAATGCGACGAAGTCGCATTTTGTCGCCGATCAGCTGAAACGGACGCTCGTGATACAGGGAGATGGCACCGATATCGATCTGTTGGCCTCCGAGGGTATCGTCGATATGGATGCTTTTGTTTCGGTAACAGATGATGAAGAGTCCAACATCATCACATCCCTGCTGGCGACACATCTTGGCGTACGCCGCACCATCACCATGGTTGCCCAGGCCAACTATATTCCGCTGATGAATTCTATCGGACTGGACGCGGCAGTGGATAAGCGCGTGATTACAACCAATGCTATCGCCCGTTTCGTTCGCCGTGGCGAGGTGGTCTCCGTGGCCACGCTGCGCGGGGTTGACGCAGAGGCCATCGAGCTTGTCGCGCAGAAAGGCGCCAGGATCACGCGGAAAAGTCTGCGCAACACCTCCTTCCCCGGTGGGGCCATTATCGGCGCCGTTACCAGAGGCGGCAAGGTCTTCGTGCCGGTTGGGGAAACGCTGATTCAGCCCGATGACACCGTAGTCGTCTTCACGCTGCCGAAAGCGGTTGCCGACGTAGAAAAAATGTTCGAATAGCTTATGAACCTCAAGGCTGCTCAGCGTGCGTCGGGTGTGCCGCATTTAGGTGGTGCCCGTTTTGTCGAGCCGACGCAGAGGCGTTCGCTCCGGCCGCCGGGCTATCCATTCTGCAGGCGCACAGGAAGCCTCATCCGGCTGGCGTTGCTGGCTGCCGCCATTCTGAGCGGCGTTCCGGCGAGGGTGTCGGCCCAATACAGCGGACCACTCCGGCGCCAGGTCGTGCTGGGCGATCTTACCGGCCGCACCGACTATCGGGAGGCCAGGATTCTCACACGACAGGGCGTACTCCCGGTGACCGGTTCCGGCGACGGCAAGCCATTTTCCATCCTGAACTTCTCCTCACGCCAAATCGTCTTGCAGTTCAACCCGTCTGCAGGACTGAGCAGCCTCAATCCAAACACAGTAAAGATTACCTTTTTTGACACCGAGCGCGCGCTCATCTCTGCGCTTATTCTGGATGAGGTGGACGCGGCTGAGCTGGAAAGCGAGACCTCGGCCATGGAAGTGCGAAAGTCCAATCCGCATATTCTGCCCCTGCCGATCCCGATGGCGCCCAACACGGTCAAGCTTATCGCTTACAATCATCGGCGCCGGCCGTTCGCTTCGGCCGGAATCCGCCAGGCGATTTCCTATGGCATCAATCACGACTATATCGTCAAGAAAATCATCAGGGACGGAAAGGCCAATATCGCCCGCGGCCCGTTTGACAGTGATTCGCCGCTCTACAATCCGGGCATGAATTCGTACAAATACAAACCGCGCGACGCTCTGCGCATGTTGTGGCAACGGGGCTGGCGCGACACGAACAAAGACGGCGTCCTGGACAAGAATGGTGTGCCGTTTGTCATGGAGCTTATCTACCAGAAAGGCGCGCGGCTGGACGAGGCGATTTCGCGTATCGTGAAGATCGACTTGATCAAGCTTGGAATCGATGTGCATCCGCGGCCGCTGACGCGGCAACAGATAAATGACCGGCTCGCAACAGCCGACTTCGACGCGATCCTTCTCGACCACGTGTTTGCCGACAACGCCGGGAGTCTCAAGGATTTCTTCAGCGCGCACGGCAAGCAAAACTACATGGGCTATAAGAGTCCGGTGCTGGAGCGGTACGTGCGTTTTTTTGAAAATTCGCGCAGCAAGGCCCGCCGCAAAACACTCATCAAGAGCATGCAAAAAGTCATCAATCAGGATCAGCCGGTGACATTTCTCTATTTCAAATGGCTGACGCATTACCTGGTGAATATCGAGAGATTTGAGAACTTTCGCTACACGGAAGGGCCGAGTCGTGGGAAAATCCGGCCCTTCGAGGAATGGCGATTAAGAACACAGGGCCAGCCATGGCCGGAATGACGGGCAAGATCCGAATTCGGCACCGGTTGCTTACCCGGTTGCTGTTCTCGCACATCCTTATCGTGTCGCTTCCCTTGCTGATCACCGGAAAGGTGCTGGTAGATACGGCACAGAATTCCATCAAAGAAACCATCCTGAAGCGCAACCTGGAATTCGCCAGCCGTTCGACTCGGTTCGTCGACCTGAAACTGCGGACCGCCATTGAGCTGGTGAAGAGCCAGGCCCAGATCCAATCGATCTTTCAGGTTACGCGGAGCATGCAGGAGCTTTCCATCAACACTCTGGTGACCCAATTCGATGTGTTCGATGAAATCGCGTTGCTCGACACCCTTGGCCGGGTGAAAATTTCCACCTCGTTTGAAGAGGTGCAGCGGCCTCCGACCGGAGGCTCGAAAGCTTTTGCCGCCATGCTTGCCGCCTTTCGTCAGGGCCGGACTTACCAGTCCGACGTGTTTGTTTCGAACGAGCGTTTGCCCCTGCTCGCCATCGCCGAACCGGTGATGCTCTACAACCAGATCGTCGGCATTCTCTATGCAGTCGTAGACCTGAAGGCGCTCTGGGATTTGGTTGAAGAAAACAAGGTGGGCGAAAAGGGAGAGGCCTTTGTTTTCGACAAGGAGGGCGTCTATATCGCCCACTCCGATCGGCGCAAGGTTTACTCGGAGGAGCGCTTCCGGAACCGCGACTTCATGCGCAAGGTGCAGGCAAAGCAGAGCGGGCAGACGGTGTACACGACCACGGACGGGGTTGAGATGGTCGCGGCCTACGCGCCGATCGGCGAGTACGGCTGGGGCGCGATGCTGCAGCAGCCGACCTCGGAGGCGTTTGCCCCGGCACATCGCATGCGTTTTCGCGTGATCCAGGCCATCGTCATCAGCGTGTTGCTGGCTTCGCTGCTCGCCTATTTCTTTTCCAAGCGTATCGTTAAACCGGTCAACGAACTCGTCAGCGGGATGGAGCGTTTTTCTGAAGGCGAGTTGCATCACCGCATCCGCAAGTCCGCTGACGACGAGATCGGCGAGCTTTCCGACAGTTTCAACGAGATGGCGGAGCGTTTGATAGAATTTCAAAACAAGCTCAAGCGCACCGAGGTCCTGGAAACCCTGAGCAAACTCGCTTCGATTCTTTCACACGAAATCAGGAATCCGCTGAACTCGATGGTTATCAATATGCAGATTCTGAAGCGCGAGCTTTCCCGCGAAAAAATGGACAAGGCGCGCGTCGACAAGTTCTACAGCATTCTGGCGGCGGAGATCAAGCGCGTCGACAAGCTCGTCGGCGATTTTCTCCAGGTGGCACGGCCACCTAAAATGGAAAAAGCCGAGGTCGCGATCAACGATATTCTGGACGATGTCCTCCTTATGCAGGTGGCGGACTCCCTGAACAAGGGCATCCGTATCGAGCGGGAATACGAAAAAACGCCCATCCGCGCCTACGTGGACGCCGCCAAGCTCAGACAGGTTTTCCTCAATCTGGCGATCAACGCCATTCAGGCCATGCCCGGCGGCGGCCGCCTTACGGTCAGGTTGCAGGAGATCGACAGCGCGGAAAATCCTGGGCGGACGATAAGAGGTGGCGGCGTGCTTATTTCATTTTCAGACACGGGCGCTGGTATCGAGCCCAAGGACCTGGAAAGGGTATTCGATTTCTACTATTCGACGAAAGAGGAAGGCACCGGCCTCGGCCTGGCCATCGTTCAGCAAATTGTCGACGAACACCAGGGAAAAGTTACCGTAGACAGCAAACCAGGAGAGGGGACAACGTTCAGCGTTTACATCCCGGTCCGGGCGGGCTGAGCCTAAAACCCTTGCGACTGATTCTTCAAATGTGTTCATTTTTAATCCATGAAGTTCGGACCACATGAAAGGAACGATTTTGTAATGGCACCCATACGACACAAGCGACTTCGTCTGCTTCCGGTTTACCTGATTTTGGCTTCAGTTGTAAGCCTCTTTGCGCAGGATCCCGGCGCGAGTGGTGAGGCGCAGTTCCTCAGCAACCCACGCCAGCTTACTTATGAGGGCAAGCGCGCCGGTGAGGCCTACTTTTCGCCTGACGGCAATGCTCTGATTTTTCAGAGTGAGCGCGAACCCGGTAATCCATTTTTCCAGATTTATCTGCTCGATTTGAATACCGGCGACAGTCACCGGGTTTCGCCGGGAACCGGCAAGACCACCTGCGCCTTTTTTCGCAGCGGCAGCGATGAGGTTTTGTTCGCTTCCACCCATCTGGACCCGGACGCCCGCAAAAAGCAGAAAGAGGAACTCGAAGTGCGCGCTTCCGGCAAGAGCCGGCGCTATTCCTGGGATTATGATGCCGCTATGGATATCTTTTCGGCAACCCGCGACGGCAGAAACCTGCGGCGGCTGACCGATGCCCCCGGCTATGATGCCGAAGGCTCCTATTCGCCCGACGGCAGCAAGATCGTCTTCTGCTCGCTGCGCAGCGCCTACACCGGGAATCTGTCGCCGGACGAGCGTAAACGCGCGGATGCGGAGCCGTCATATTTTGGTGAAATCTACATCATGAACGCCGACGGTTCGAACCAGACCCGGCTGACGAACACGCCCGGGTACGACGGGGGCCCGTTTTTCACGCCTGACGGCCAGCGCATCGTTTGGCGGCGCTTCGATGAAACCGGCATGCTCGCCGATGTGTACACGATGCGACTCGACGGCTCGGACGTTCGCCGGATTACCGACTTCAAGGCGATGTCCTGGGCGCCCTATTTTCATCCGTCCGGCAAGTACATCTTGTTCG
>CAZTNL010000174.1:0-6518 GCA_964614885.1 uncultured Calditrichaceae bacterium
CAGTTGCAGGCGCTCACCTATGTCAACATGGGGAGACTGCTGGTGCGCCGCGGTCAGGTGGACAAGGCGCAGGAACTGGTGGAGAAGGCGCTTAAAACGTTTACCCGGGCGGAAGATAACCTGAACGTGGCCGAATCTTACCACATCCTGGGCCTGGTTTACGGCGCTAAAGAGGACTATTCCGCTGCCGAAAATTATCTTAAGAAGAGTATCGGAATCAATCAGGAACTGGAGTACAACGAAGGACTCGCCGAAACCCACGCCTCTTATGCCGAACTCAAATGTAAATGCGGTGATCTCACCGGCGCCAAAGCATTGTACCGAAAAGCACTGGCCTACTACCGGCAGCTGGAGGTGAAGCCGCGCGTCCTCGAGATCGAGGAGATTCTGGCCGCGATGGACTCCGCGACCGAAACGCAGGTCAAGGTCGTCGATGGAGACGGGGAGCGGGACGAGGCTGTTGCCGAAGGCGCGCCTGCCGGGCTGTCTGATTCGCCCGGGAGCGACATCAGATAGATAAGTGGATTGTAGTGGAATTATGCGTTGGGAGTTGGTATGAGCACCTGTCCAAGATGTGGGAAGTCGCACGGCCTGGATGACAGGTTCTGCGGTTTTTGTGGCTACAACCTGGCGGTTTCCGGCCGGAGCGATTTTGAAACCATGCGGGATTTGAAAGTTTCGGACATTCAGTTTGACCTCGGCGTGCTGTATTATAACGAGGGCAAATACGAGCAGGCGCTCGAGGTCTTCGAGAAGATCCGTGCCGCAAATCCGGAAAATTCGCAGGTAAAAGAAATGACCGAACTCGCCCGCGCGCAACTGCCTGATGGGGACTGACATGGAATGCAAGATATGCACCTCCTGCCGGCATGAAAATCCGGTAAAGAACAATTTTTGTACGCAGTGCGGGGCAAAGCTTTCGGCCGGCGCCGAGTTTCAGGCGAGACTGCGCGTGCTCTTTGGTGAGCCGGCAGAAGCGCTTTTTCTTCTGCGCAAGGGGCGGACAAGCATCGGCCACGATAGCGGCAACGTCATTGTTTTGGGCGACGAGCTTATCTCCAACAAACATGCGCTAATCGTGTTCGAGCATAACGGCTACTGGATCGAGGATCGGATGAGCAAGAATGGTGTGTTTGTAAATCGCCACCGGATCTCAGACCGGCAGCTTCTCGATGACGGAAGCGTCGTTCGCCTGGGCAGCACGATTCTGCGCTTCGAGACCAATACCGAATAAGACCAAAATCAGCGCCCATCACGCCTTATTTATGCGGAGCTATTTATGACTATGCAGACCAAACGTTTCAGTGCCATAGCTATGGCGATTGCCCTGTACTGCGGTGTTTTCTTGTGCCCGGCGAAAGCGGTTTTTGCGGGGACACCACAACCCGCCTATGGGGGTAAGATCGTCATCGGAGTCACCGGCGCCGGAGAGGCTTTCAACCCGCTCTTCAACGAGTCCGCGATTTCGCAGGAAATTACCCACCTGATGCTGCTCGGTCTCGCCGACCTCAACGACAAATCGGAATTCGTGCCCGAGCTGGCCGAATCGTGGGAAAGCTCAGCGGATTTCCTGACGCTGACCTACCATCTCCGCAAAGACGCCGTCTGGTCGGACGGCGTGCCGATTACCGCCGCGGATGTGAAATTTACCTTCGATCTGCTCAAGGATCCGGCGGTGGCAAGTCCGCGCCAGGGGGTCACAGAGTATATCAGGAAGGTCGTGGTCGTCGATAAGCACACAGTCACCTTCGAGTTCACCCGGGCGTATCCTGACCAGGTTTTTGACACGGCGGGCGAGATCCTGCCCAAACATGCGCTCGAGCATGTCGACCGCAGTTCCCTGCGCACCCACGCTTTCGGGCGTAACCCGATTTCCTCAGGGCCTTTTATCCTGAAAAAATGGGTGAGCCAGCAGTATGTGGAGCTTGCGCCCAACGGCGCCTACTTCGGCGGCCGGCCCTATCTCGACCAGGTCATCTTCAAAATCGTGCCCGACCAATCCAACCTGCTGCTGCAGTTGCAGACGGGAGAAGTCGACATGGTCGTTGGCGTGTCCCCGGTGGAGGCGCGGCAATTGGGCGAGGCGCATGCGGGCATCAAAGTTTACCCGGTTTCTGGCCGGGTCTATTACTACGTCGGCTACAACAACGCCAGTCCGCTGTTCTCCGACCTGAAAGTCCGCCAGGCGCTGGCCATGGCTATCGACCGGAAGGGTATTATCGAGGCATTTCTCTACGGCTTTGGAAAGCCATGCCTCGGCCCGATACCGCCGATGCTCAAATGGATTGAGACCGGTGCAGACGAGTCGTTTGCTTTCGACCCGGCGCGCGCGAAAAACCTTCTCGCCGGGGCCGGCTGGCTCGACCATGACGGCGACGGCTGGCTCGACCGGAAAGGGAAGAAATTCGAGTTTACTCTCAAAATGAATTCGGGCAACCAATTGCGCTCGGATGTGTCTGTGGTCATTCAGGATCAGCTGCGCAAGATCGGGATTCAGGTCAATATCCAGACTGTGGAGTGGGCCGCGATGATGGACGATCTGCGCGCCAGGAAGTTCGACGCCTACATGGGCGGATGGAGCACATCATTCAACGTAGATCCGACGCCGATTTTTCATTCTTCGGCCGTGGATCTGTTTAACTTCGTCAGCTTTTCCGACCCGAAAGTCGACCGTTTGATCGAAAGCGGGCGCGAGGAGATGAACCGGGAGCGGGCGGCAAAAATCTGGGCTGAAACCCAAAAAGCCATCTACCAGGATCAGCCGTACACGTTTCTGTTCTGGCTCGACAAGATCGTCGCCGTCAGCACGCGCTTCGAGAACGTTACGCCGATTCCTCTCAGCGCCCTTTACAATCTGGAGAAATGGTACGAGCGTCGTTAAAGGACAAAGCCAACGCAACCCCTTCTCTCCGTAGACAATCTCACGATCCGCATCGGTGGAAGCGCAGGTTTTCCGGCCGTACATGGGCTTGGCTTTTCGCTGCGTTCCGGCCGGACACTCGCGCTCGTCGGCGAGTCCGGTTCCGGCAAGACCATGACCGCTCTGGCTCTGCTCGGGCTGCTGCCCGCCGCGGCGCAGCAGTGCAGCGGGGAAATCTGCTTCGGCAACAGGCGGCTTTCGCCGGACCAACCGGGTTCCTTTGCCCGCGTTCGCGGCAGGGAGATCGCCATGATTTTTCAGGACGCGGCCGCAGCGCTCAATCCCGTCTTTCGCGTCGGCCACCAGATCGACGACGTCATCAGGCAACATCTTCGGCTATCCCGCCGCCTCGTGCGCAGACGCACGCACAGCATGCTGGCGCAGGTCGGCTTCGACGACCCGCAGCGGGTCTACCGGGCGTACCCGCATCAGTTGAGCGGTGGCATGGCCCAGCGCGTCATGATCGCCATGGCCATGAGCTGCAACCCGCGTCTGCTGATCGCCGACGAACCGACCACGGCGCTGGATGTGACCGTGCAGAGCCGGATCCTGAGCCTGATTGCGCAATTGCAGGCCCGGCACGGTTTCGCCCTCCTGCTGGTCAGTCACGATATCGGGGTTGTCGCCCGGCTTGCAGATGAGATCCTTGTCATGCGCGCCGGAAAAATGGTCGAGGTCGGCGCCGCCCGCGACCTTCTGGCCAATCCGAAGCATGCGTACACGCGCCGGCTGGTGCAGTCGACGCCGCTTCCCGTCTTGCATGAGGTCGCGATGTGAGCATGGGCCGGCATTTTTTCCAGATACAGCATCTCAGCAAGACCTTTCAGCCGGGGCGCGTTGCGGCGCTCCGGGATGTTTCTCTCACTATTCGTGAAGGTGAATGCCTGGCGCTCATCGGCGAATCCGGCAGCGGCAAGACCACCCTGGGAAAATGCCTGGTGCGCCTCATCCCGGTGGACAGCGGCCAGGTGCTCTACCGCGGCCTCGACCTTTTGCAGTTGCCGGAAAAGCGATTCCGGCCTTTTCGCACAAAATTTCAGATGGTATTTCAGAGCTCCGCCCAGGCGTTGAATCCGCGGCTGACCGCCGGCGCATGCATTGCGGAACCCATTCGGGTGCACCGGTTCGCCGGCGCCAAAGACGCGCGCGCAAAGGCGCTCGATCTGCTGGCTGCGGTGGGACTTGACGCCGAACACTATGGCCGATTCCCCGATGAGCTCAGCGGCGGCCAGAGGCAGCGCGTGGCGATTGCCCGGGCGCTGGCCGTCGACCCGGTTTTTCTTGTTGCCGACGAACCGACATCGAGTCTGGATGCGCAAAACAAACAGCAGATTGTCGATTTGCTGCGCCACTTGCAGCGAACGCTCGGACTGACCCTTCTGCTCATCACCCACGACCTGCGTATGGTGCAGACGGCCGCCGGGCGCATCGCGGTCATTTATCGGGGCGAACTGGTGGAAATAGCGACGACGCCGGCGATTTTGCAGACGCCGTCCCATCCCTATACCCGGCTGCTGCTCGCGTCGGCGGACCGTGACCTGGAAGAAGCCGCACCCGCCAAAGGAAATCGCGGAGAGGGGTGCTGTTTCGCCGGGCGCTGCCCGATTGCCAAGGCCGCATGCCTGGTTGAAAAACCCCGGCTTCAGCAAATTGCCGTCGACCGCCACGTGGCGTGTCATCTGTCCGTTCCGGAAGAGCGGGTGCACCTGGCGGAGGCGACCGAGGTTCGGTCGTAGCACAACGGTGCGGCGCTATCTGTTAAGTCGGCTTCTGGTGTCGGGTCTGACCGTGTGGGGCGTGCTGACCCTGACATTCCTGCTCATTCATCTGGCGCCCGGGGACCCGGCGTCGCTGTACCTCCGGCCGGAAATCAATCCTGAAACAGTCGCCAATATTCGCCGGGAGATGGGGCTGAACCTGCCTTTGTGGAAGCAGTACTTCGTCTGGCTCGCGGCAGTCGCCCACGGCAACTTCGGGATTTCGTTTTTTCAACACCGGCCGGTCGCAGAGATTTTGGGGGAGGCGCTGCCCAACACGCTGCAACTGACCGCGGTTGTTTTCTTGCTGCAGTTGTGTCTGGGGGTCGCGCTTGGCGCCGTCGCGGCCCTGAAGCGCGACAGCCTGGTCGATACGCTCATCAATGGCGGGCTCCTTTTTGTCTACTCGATGCCCGGTTTCTGGCTGGCCCTGATCGCCATCCTGGTTTTTTCCTTGAAACTCGGGTGGTTGCCTTCAAGTCAAATGGCGACGCTGGGGATGGCTGGCGGCGTCTGGGCAATCTGTGTCGACCGTTTGCGGCATCTTGTTCTGCCCTCTCTGGTGCTGGCCGCGCCGTTTACCGCTGCAACCGCCCGCTTCGTGCGCAACAGCCTGATAGAAGCCCTGAGTCAGAAATACATTCGGACGGCGCTGGCCTATGGTCTTTCGCGCCGGCGGGTGCTGTTCAAGTATGCGCTGAAGAACGCCCTGCTGCCTCTGGTCACGCTCTTCGGTTTGAATTTGCCGTTCCTGCTTGGCGGCTCTGTGGTTATCGAGCATATTTTCGCCTGGCCCGGGCTGGGCAGAATCACGGTTGCCGCGATCATGTCGCACGATTTCCCGGTAATCCTGGCGAGCACCTTTGTGGCCGCTTTGGCCGTGGTTGCCGGCAATCAGCTTTCCGACCTGCTCTACCTGCTCGTCGACCCGCGGATACGGGAAGCCCGCGGCTGGGGTGAGGGAGGGAGAAGCAAGCCATGACAAAACGAACAGAACAGGAAGCATACGTTGCGCCCCCGGGACAACGATTCTGGCACGGTCTGCGCGCCAATCGTTTGGCGCTGGCCGGTCTCTGTGGCATCCTGATTCTGCTGGTGGGCGCTGTTTTCAGCGATCTGATTTGCCGCTACGACCCGATCGCGCACGGCAATTTGCTCACAGGCCGCTACCTGCCCCCAGGCGCAGACCATTTTTTCGGCACGGACAAGTTCGGCCGCGACGTGTTCAGCCGCGTGCTGCATGGTGGCCACATTTCCCTGGCGATAGCCTTCAGCGTCGTCTTTATCACTGCCGCTATCGGCCTGGCGTACGGCGCAATCTCAGGCTATCTTGGCGGCACTGCGGACGCGGTGATGATGCGCCTGCTCGATTTTCTGCTGGCATTTCCAGCGATTTTTCTGGTCATGGCGGTGGTCGCGATTTTCGATATGAACCACTGGTATCTTGTGCCCATTCTCGGGTTGACCGGCTGGATGGAGACCGCCCGCATCGTGCGCGCCGAGGTGCTCTCGGTCAAGGAGCGGGAGTTCGTGCTGGCGGCGAGGGGGCTCGGTTTCGGTCATGCCCGAATTCTTGCGCGGCACATCATTCCCAACTGTCTGACACCGGTCATCGTGGCGGCCACCCTGAAGGTAGGCGATGTTCTTTTGCTCGAATCGGTTCTCAGTTTTCTCGGCATCGGCGTTCAGCCGCCGACTCCGAGCTGGGGCAGCATTATCAACGAAGGGCGGGAGGCGCTGCTGCAGGCCTGGTGGGTCTCGACCTTCCCGGGCATTTTCATCGCCGTGGCGGTGCTGAGTTTCGTGCTCTTCAGCGATGGCCTGCGCCAGAGCCTGAGTCC
>CAZTNL010000175.1:0-6515 GCA_964614885.1 uncultured Calditrichaceae bacterium
CCCTACATTTGACATACACCCAGTGATCACTGAAGATGACGACGGCGCTCTGACGTTGAAAAACGTGCTCACATTCGACCTCAACCGGGTTGAGGAGGTCAACGCGTTCATCTTCAAAGGCCGCAGGTGGGAACAGTTGCCGTTCGACTGGACGACAACGCCATCGCACGATGAAGAAAAGGGCGGCGACGCGGTCACGGACGACGCCTTTGAAACCGCCGACAACGTTTTCATTCCGGCAGGAAATAACGCGTCTCCGCTCATTCTTCGGTTCGAGAGCCGCGACCAGTTCGGCGCCGGATCGTACCCGTACTATTTTGTTCGGGCCGCGGCTGAGGACAACTCCCTGCCGCCGCAGATTCAAGTGGACTACGACTACTACAACGACTATGTGCGCCTGGAGCTGACCTCCAACAACATCCTCGGCGGCATCCCCGTGGTCACGCTTTACCCGGGGCGCTGGGATGCGGAACCGATAGCCCTGCACCAAACATCGCTCAAAAGCTATGTAGGACGCATCGACCTGAGCCATTTAAACGGCACGGAGCACCCGCTCCTGATCACGCTACAAAACCTGAACGGCGAGCAATATTCCGTCATCGAGCAGTTCGAAGCGGAGGGGATCAGACCCAGGACCGCCGACCGCATTTTTTCACGGGACAAGAAACTCTGGGTGAATTTCAGCGCCAGTTCGCTCTACGATCCGATTTACACCCGCGTAGAAATCGATAGCGCGAGCAGGCTGCCGGACCTGGAGGTCAGCGGCCCCATCTACAGAATCGAGCCGCGGGATGTCCTGCTGAAAAAAGGCGCCGTGGTTCATCTCCAATATGCAGACACGACAGCCAGACCGGAGAAGTTGGGCGTTTACTACAAAACCCGCCGCGGCAAATGGGCGTTTATCGACAATATCCAGGACGAGGCCAGCCGCTCCATCTCGGCGCGCGTCCTCAGTTTCGAAGAGTTTGCCCTCATCCGCGATGAAGTGCCACCCGAGATCGGCAAGATTCGCCCGGCAGACGGCGCTCACATTCGCAGCGGCAGGCCGCGAATCTCCGTCGTGATACAGGATGCGCTCTCAGGCATCAGGAGCGAGAACGACCTGGAGCTGCGACTGGACGGCCAAAAGCTGATCGCCGAATACGATCCGGAACGCAACCGTCTCGTCTTCCAGACCAGGGAGGCCCTGAGCAAAGGGCGGCACCATCTGATGGCGATGGCGATGGACAAGTGCCACAACGTCGCCGTTCGAGAGTCATCTTTCTGGATAGAGTAAACGTCCACAGAGGGGATATTTCGCAGCAGCACCCCTCACGAATGAACCGGATATGGTCTGCGGGCTGCAACGTGAACTCCAAAGGTCTTCAAGACACCCCATGATCCCGTTAAAAGACGACAATCCGAGAACGACCCTGCCCATGGTCACCATTGCGTTGATCGCCGTAAATGCCCTCGCTTTCTACTTTGAATACCGGGTTGGCTACGTGCAGGTTATCGAGCGATTCGGTGCGGTTCCGGTAAATATCCTGCATGGCGAGCGGCTCGAAACGCTGTTCACCTCGATGTTCCTTCACGCCGGGTTCATGCACATCATCGGCAACATGCTCTACCTCTGGATATTTGGCGACAACATCGAACACTACCTGGGCCATGCCAGATTCATCGCCTTCTATTTCATCTGCGGCCTGGTAGCCTTACTCACGCACATTTTTCTCGGTGGGGGCGGCGAAGTACCGATGGTCGGAGCCAGCGGCGCCGTCGCCGGTATTCTTGGGGCTTATCTGATAAAATATCCGCGTGCCAGGGTCGTTGTCATCATCCCCATTTTCTTTTTCCTGATGGTCCGGCGAATCCCGGCTCTTTTTGTTCTCGGTTTCTGGTTTGTCATGCAGCTGTTCTCAGGGCTGGGCTCGCTCGGCGCTCAAGGCGGAGGGGTGGCGTTCTGGGCGCACGTAGGTGGGTTTATCGCAGGCGCCGCTTTGATTTTCGTGTTTCCTCAGAAACGGCGCCCCCCGGTCGTCGAAATCTGGTAACGGGTCAGAGTTTGAGAACGTAGGCCAGCAGGGTGCCAAGGGCCAGCCAGACCGGCACAGAGAGCACCATGGCCCAGTTCAGGCCGCGCAGGGACTTTATGGTCTTCCCCATGTCTTTCTTTTCTATGCCGCGTTCCACCTTCAACTTCAGCTCTGAAAGGTCGATGGGTTTGGTCAGATAGTCGAAAGCGCCGTTTTTCATGGCCTCGACGGCCGAGTTAACTTCCGGATATCCCGTAAACACGATCACTTCAGTTTCCTCGCTTACGGTCTTGATCCGGTTCAACAATTCAACCCCACTCATCTTCGGCATCTTCAGGTCGGTAATGACCAGGTCAATGGGTGTTTCGTCAAATTGCAGCAGAGCGTCCTCGGGATCGTTAACCCCAACCGAGTTGTAGCCCCAAAGGTCTAGCGTCTCAGACACGAGTCGGACAATATCCTCCTCGTCGTCGACGATCATTACGTTCGGCATGATTTATCCTTGAGAGGTTCAAATGAGCTCCCTCACCTATTCTCTCTTTCATCGGTTGAACGCGCATACAACTTGAGCCGGATTCACGGACAAACGCGCGCAAAAAAGGACTTGACATTAGAAATGAAATTACTATATTAGTGGCTGCACATCGCGGGGTGGAGCAGTCTGGTAGCTCGTTGGGCTCATAACCCAAAGGTCGGGGGTTCGAATCCCTCCCCCGCTACAACGGAAAATCGAAAGGCCTGAGCAATGCTCGGGCCTTTTTCTTTTCCGTCCGGTCTCCGGCGTTAGAGAATGGGGTGCCGATGATTTATCCGGTCTGAAAGACCATGCGCAATTCTTCCTTCATGTCCTGATTCACCCACTCCGGGAAAATGGTATCATAATCATACTTGACCCTGTTCAGGCGCGTGTTAGTGAGGTTGACGCCAAGAAGAGAAACACCGGCGAGGTTGCAGTTTTTCAGCGTGGCCTCACTCAGGTTGGCGCCCTCCAGCGTGGTGTCCGAAAGCAGCGCACCGTTCAGCCGGGCGCCCTGAAGGTTAGCGCGATCGAGCAGAGCACCACGTAAATTTGCACCTTCGAGATTGGCGCCCGTCAGATTCGCATCGCGCAGATCCGCCTTCAGCAGGTTTGCCCCCGTGAGATTGGCCTCGGCCAGGAAAGTACCTGTCAGGCGCGCTTCGCTCAGGTTGGCTTTGTCGAGTTGGCACCCGCGCATATTGGCAAAACCGAGGTATGCGCGCCGCAGATCGGCATAGCGCAGATTACACCTGCGCAGATTCAGGACCCGCATTTCCGCAACCTCTTCCTCGACCCATTTACGCCTGCCCAGAACCGTGAGGATGGCCTGAATGTCGGCCGGCGCCCGGCGGGAAGCGGCGAACCCGTTAGTGCCCGGAGGTGTAATCGATTGCGTAGCCATATCCAATGCCTGATTGCCCTTGGTGTTTTCACGCAGATAGGCGGTGAGAACTTCCATGATCATCCAGTGGTCCCGGGACGATTCCATCGCTATCTTTTCGAGAGCGAAAATACCTCCGAGCTGCACTTCGAGCTTGTACGTTCCAAGCTGTTCGATAGCTCGTGCAAAACGGTCGATCATTTGCGCTTCGTGCGTCGACTGTGAGCTCTTCTCCAGAGCCAGGATTCGTCTGTGGATCAGGTAAAGTCCAAACAACAAGACGACTCCGCCCAGGATCTGCACCATATACAGTCGGGCGTCGATGTTGAGTAAAATCAAATCTTTTGGGTCGATTGGAGCGTTGTGGGAGAGCAAAAACTCGGGGGCGCGCATAACAAGGTAGAACGCCCCGAGCAGCAGCACCACGCTCGCCGTCATAGCTACCGGTTTCTTCATATCCCTTTGTGGCTTCACATCATCATTGTTCAGAGTATACTGTCACAGGATATGTTTGCGGAAACAAAACACCTAATGTGACCACGATATTCATCCTGCGGTGGTCAATCACCGCGTGGGAGGCAAACAACCTTTTCCTTGAATTTTCAATAAAAGCTGCTACATTCGCTGTTGTCGCAGGAACAACACGGAGCGCTCAGAAACTGGGCGGGAGCGACGAACAACCCAATGGGACTCGCGGCGGCGGCGCGCGGCCATGTCTTCGCTGCGGGCGCGTTGGCGGATATTGAACGGAACCTTACGAAGTATTGCATGAAACAAGAATCTTTCAACTACGGAAAAGACAAGCTCAGCGCAGGCCTCGCGCTCGACCTGGCGCACTCCAGAATGCACGGCCAAATCTCGCCGGAAGTCCGAAAGCGCGTCCGCCAGAGTTGGGCCGCTGTCCAGTCGATCGTGAAAAGAGGCAAAGTCGTCTACGGCGTTAACACGGGCTTCGGTCCCCTGTGCACGACCCTCATTTCCGAAGAAGACACGCGCAAACTCCAGGACAACATCCTGCGCAGCCATAGCGTTGGCATGGGAGGTTACGTGCCGGATGAAATAGCCCGCCTGATGATGGTTTTAAAAATGCACGCGCTGGCCCAGGGTTACTCCGGCATCGCCGAAACCACGCTCGATCGCATCGACTGGCACATCCAAAACGATGTGGTTCCAGCGGTGCCTGAGCAAGGCTCTGTCGGCGCCTCCGGCGATCTGGCGCCCCTGGCGCACCTGTTCCTGCCGCTCATCGGTCTCGGGAAATGCCGTTATCAAGGCAGACTTGTGGACACCGGCATGGTGTTTCAGAAGGAAGGGTTACACCCCCTCGCCCTGGGGCCCAAGGAAGGGTTGGCCCTGATCAACGGCACCCAATTCATCGCGGCTTTCGCGGTCAAAGCGGTGGAGCGCCTGCACAACTGTCTCGACGCGGCCGACATTATCGGCTCGATGACGCTCGAGGGCATGCTCGGCTCGGTGCGGCCATTTACCGAAGCGCTCCACGACCTGCGACCGCACCTTGGCTGCCGGTTCGTTGCGCACCGTTTACGTCAGCTCCTGGACGGCTCAGAGATGGTCGCATCGCATGCCGACTGCAGCCGCGTGCAGGATCCCTACTCCATGCGCTGCATGCCACAAGTCCATGGCGCCTCTCGCAACACCTGGTTGCACCTGAAAGAAGCCGTGACAATCGAGCTTAACTCAGTAACGGACAACCCGGTGATTCTCGATCAGGACAACGCCATCAGCGGTGGCAATTTTCACGGTCAACCGCTGGCGCTGCCGCTGGACTACGCCACGCTCGCTACCAGCGAGCTCGGCAACATATCGGACCGCCGCACCTACCTCCTGCTCGAAGGCGTGGAAGGCTTACCAAAACTGCTCATGAAACATACAGGCATCAACTCCGGATTCATGCTGCCGCAGTACACATCGGCGGCATTGGTTTCCGAAAACAAGAGCCTGTGTTTTCCCCCGAGCGCCGACAGCGTGCCGACTTCCCTCGGGCAGGAAGACCACGTCAGCATGGGCAGTATCAGCGGCCGGCGCGTCAATCAGGTGCTCGATAACCTGGAAAAAATACTCGCGGTCGAGCTGGTGTGCGCCGCTCAGGCCTTCGATTACCGCCGGCCGATGAAGTCGGGAAAAATTCTCGAAGCCTGCCACGCGCTGGTGCGGCAGCGTATTGACCACGCCGAAGAAGACCGCGTTTTCGCCGATGACCTCGAGGCGGCGCGACAGTTGGTCGCCTCCCAGGAGCTGGTGCAAACCGCGAACGAGGCGGCGCAAAAAGCAAACATCAAGTTAGGTGGAGGACAAAGTGAACACTTCAGACTTTATTAAACAGTATGCGAATCATCCAGCTTATCATGCGCCAACAGGCGCCCACCTGAATGCTAAATCCTGGCAAACCGAGGCGCCCCTGCGCATGCTCCTCAACAATCTCAATGCGGAGGTTGCCGAAGACCCGTCGCGGCTGGTCGTCTACGGCGGTATCGGCCAGGCAGCCCGCAACGTCGAAGCGCTGCAAAAGATCATCGAATTTCTCCTCGAACTGGACGAGGACGAAAGTCTGCTCGTACAATCGGGCAAGGCGGTCGGCGTCGTCCGAACCCACCCGGAAGCGCCGCGCGTTTTTATTGCCAACAGCAACCTGGTGCCACACTGGGCCACGTGGGAACATTTCAACGAGCTGCGCGAACGCGGCCTGATCATGTACGGCCAGATGACCGCCGGCAGCTGGATCTACATCGGCACGCAGGGCATTCTGCAGGGGACGTACGAAACGTTCGTCGCTTGCGGCGTCAAGTATTTTGGCGGCAACCTGCACCACAAACTACTCGTGTCCGGCGGTCTGGGCGGCATGGGCGGCGCGCAACCTCTGGCCGCGACCATGGCCGGCGCTACTTTCCTCGCCGCAGACGTCGACCCGGAACGGATTAAGAAACGCCTGGAAACGCGCTACCTGGATCGCATGACCTACGACTACGAAGAGGCAAAAGCCTGGACCCTCGAGGCAAGAGACCGGGGTGAAGCCATTTCCATCGGATTGGTCAGCGATATCGGAGACATGCTTGAGCGCCTCATTCAGGACAACATCACG
>CAZTNL010000176.1:0-6483 GCA_964614885.1 uncultured Calditrichaceae bacterium
GCGGCTCGTTTCTGACCACTTCGACACTGGCATCGATCAGCATATCGATTCCCTGATACGGCTCGAAAGTCCCGGCGTACAGCACCGCGATTTCACCATTGGTCTTAACGGTCTTGCGAATCGCTTCGGCATCTACCTCGCTGTCGAAAACCAGGCTGTTATCCGCCACGTTTTCTATCAGGCTGTTTTTCTTGTCGGGAAAGAGGCGCGAGACGTAGGAATGCAACTCAGGACAAATCGTGATCACCGCTTCAGCGCTGTCGATGGTCCAGCGCTCCAACTTCTCGAACAAATGCATCAGGAATCCAGACCTGGAAAACTGGAAATTAGATAGCTGCTGCGGCAAACTCGAGTGCATATCGTACAGATGCAGAATCCCTCTTTTTCGGGCGAAATATGCGGCCCAAAATCCCGCCTCTTCATGGGAATGAATCAGGTCGTATCTGTGCAGGCGCAGCAGCTTTCGGGTGCGCGCGATCATGAAAAAATCGAGCAGGATCTTGCTCTTCGACGGGCCGATAGCAATCTTCCTGACAAACGGCACGCGCGGAATCCGATGAATGGTAACGCCGTCGATGGCGACATCTTCACCGATATGGTAGGTGAGCAGATCGATTTGGTGACCTAGCTTAGAGAGCGCTTTTAGGCGATGCAGAACGCTAAAGGGCGTGCCGCGAGGTTGAAAAAAAGGCTGCGGAGCTATCATCAAGACGCGCATTCGGAAACCATCCCTGTAATAAAAGTTTCGCCTTCCGGGGTCTGCGCACCCGGATGCCGGCGATGCAAGTTGCAGCTATGCAGTAGATCGGTTGCAAGTTTTTTTTCTTTAGCAACTATGGTGCCACCCCACATTGTTTCCCGACCAAAAATCAGACAGCCCCGTATCTTGTTTTTATAGAAGTTACGAATCCTGCCGCCATTGTCACCCGCAGGCCCATGTACCACTCTGAAACGTTGTCATGAACTGACACAGACACTGGCCGGTTTTCGGCCACATAAACGCAGGCCCACGCTCTTTGGACAAGCTCCGTCGCTCGCGTTTCGGCTATTCCCGGGGAATGTCTGTGAAGTAAGAAGTCGGAAAACGATGCGGTTCGGGAAAAGGCTGCGGGTGACCGTGCCCCTAGCTCGCGCCATATCCAAACATAACGACGAACACGGTCTTGACCAGGATCTTCATGTCAAGCCATAGCGACCACTTGTCGATGTACTCGAGATCCATTTCCATCCAGCGGTCAAATTGAATATTATTGCGGCCGCTGACCTGCCAGGTGCAGGTGAGGCCCGGTTTGAGGCTGAGGCGGCGACGCTGCCACATCTTGTACAATTCCACCTCGACCGGCAGCGGTGGCCGCGGCCCGACGATGCTCATGTCCCCTTTCAAAACATTGATAAGCTGCGGGATTTCATCGATGCTGAACTTGCGCAGAATGCGGCCGACGGGCGTAATCCGCGGGTCAAACTTCATCTTGAAGACCGGACCGTCCATCTCATTCATTTTTTCCAGCTCGCGCTTTTTCATTTCGGCGCCGACAATCATCGTGCGAAATTTGTAGAGCTTGAACCTTCGCCCGTTCATGCCGGACCGGATCTGGGAAAAAAGAACAGGACCTTTCGAAGTCGCCTTGATGGCCGCGACTGTCACAAGAATCAACGGGGAAAAAATGACGAGGAGTATGACCGACAGCACCATATCGATCGTGCGCTTGACGAAGAGTTGCCACTCCTTGGCCTAAAACGTTTCAAATTCGAGCAACGGAAACCCGCTAAAATCTGTCTGCCGCACCTTGGCAATGCGCAGGTTGTACAAATCCATCGAAATCGACGTGCTGATGCCCTCGCGTTCACAGGCGAGAATGGCGTCGTCGATTCGGTTTAGCCAGAGCCTGGGAACGACAAAAATGACGCGGTCGACGACGATTCGGTGCAGAATAAACGGGATGTCCTGCAGCCTTCCGAGCACCCGGAAGCCTTCGATGTCCTTTCCGTACATGCCGTGCTCGTCGTCTATCAGCCCGACAATTTTCAATCCCCAGCTCGCCTGCTTCTTGACCACACGGATGAAATCCTGGGCGCGCTTGCCCGTTCCCACAATCAGAATATTGACCTGATTGTAGCCCTTGGAGTGAATGTAATCGAAAAACTGGTTTTGCAGAATTTTGGCCAGCATCAGCAGGATCAGGGCTACGCCGGCGTTGACTCCGATGAAAAGGCGGCTGGTCAGAGTGAGTTTAAAAATAAAGATGAAGCTGCCGAGAGTGAGGGTGGCGAAGATCGCTGCTTTGAAAATGACCTCAAACTCCTTGGCGAGAGAGCGGGTCCTGATATCCTTGTAGGCGCCATGGAACGAGAGGAACATGATCCAGACCGGGATGCTGGAGGCTATGATAATGAAATTCTTACGGGCGAAAAACATCAGGCCTTCGAAGTTCGGAGAGATCGCGAAGGCCATTTCTCCAAGCTCGTAAAATTCCCGAAGGTAGACGGTTATGAAATACGAGTAGACGAAAGAAATGACAATGCAAACAGAGTCGACCACCTTGGCAACGCTGCCAAGAAACGCTTCCTTTTCCTTTACCATCGCACGATCTTAGTACATCGAATACGGTTATTCCGGCCGCCTGGCCATTTCCAGGTACCATCGAACGAACGACGCCACGCCCTCCTCAACCGCGACGCCCGGACTGTAGCCGATTTCGCATTGTGGTCTCGATATATCGGCATAGGTGATCGGAACGTCGCCTGGTTGCATCGGCAGCCGCTCAATTTGTGCTTTCACGCCGAGGCAATCCGAGATCAGCCCGATGAGTCGCCGCAGCTCGATCGTTTTCGACTCGCCGAGATTGTAGATGTGATAGGAGGTGCAGTGGTCAATGGCGAGGCAGATGCCCTCGATGATGTCGGTGATGTAGGTGTAATCCCGCTTGGAGGTGCCATCTCCGTACATGGTGATCGTTTCACCGCGATGAATGCTCCGGGTAAACTTGTGAATCGCCATGTCCGGCCGTTGGCGCGGCCCATAGACGGTAAAAAAACGCAGACAGGTGACCGGCAGCTGATATAGATGATGATAGGTATAACAAATCAATTCGCCCGCTTTTTTGGTCGACGCGTACGGCGATATCGGGTGATCAACAAAATCGGTCTCGCTGAAGGGCAGTTTCTTGTTCTCCCCGTACACCGACGAGGAGGAGGCGAAAATAAACTTGCTCACACCCGCATCTTTGGCCACTTCGAGGAGATTGTTGGTTCCCTCGACGTTTACCTTCTGGTATAGCAGCGGTTCTTTGATCGAAGGGCGCACGCCTGCGCGGGCAGCAAGGTGCACCACAACATCCAGCTTGGCCTCGCCGAAGTATTGACGCAGGAAATCGAGGTCGAGAATATCGTGCTCGATGAGTCGAAACTTCGCATTTCCCAGCAACGCCTCAACATTGCGCCGCTTGATTTCCGGGTCGTAGTAATCGTTGAAATTGTCCAGCGCCACGACCTCGTGTCCTCGACGCAGCAGCGCCTCGCAAAGGTGGGAGCCAATGAAACCGGCGCCGCCTGTTACTAATATTTTCTGCATGAATTGAACGAGTTAGATTTAGTAGTGATAATAACTGTAACCCGGGTGTGCCATATCCGCTGTGGTCCCGTTCAATACAACCCCCAGAAGTTTTGCGGGAACGCTGGAAAAAAGCTCCAACTTCGATTTGGCCAAATCGCGGGTGGTCTTGCCGGCACGAATAACCAGAACAACCGCATCCACCTGGGTGCCGACAACCACGGCATCGGTCGCGGCGTTAAGTGGCGGGGTATCGAACACGACAAGGTCGAATTTTCGCCTCACCTCGTCCAGAAAACGCTGCATCTGGTGAGACCCAAGCAACTCGGAAGGGTTCGGGATCAGCGAACCACAACTGATCATCGACAGATTCGGAACCTGGGTTTCATGAATGATGCTCTGCAGCGGTACGACGTCGGTGAGATAGTTGCTGAACCCCGGCTCTTTAGGCACACCGAACGTATTGTGCAAGACGCCGCGGCGCAGGTCGCTGTCGATGAGCAGTGTATTGCTTTTCAACTGCGCCAGCGTAATGGTCAGGTTCGCTGCGGTAAACGACTTCCCGTCGCCCGGCTCATTGCTCGTCAGGACCAGGGACCGAATACGACCGGTGTCCTTGGTGAACATCAGATTGGTTCGCAAGGAGCGATACGCCTCACCGATAGGAGTCGGAGAGTAATCGTGCGTCACCAGCTGTTGATCGATTTTCTTTATCTTCTCGGAATCCTGGAAATCGTAGGTATCTTCGAAATCGATTTGCGGTATGGTGCCAAGGATCGGCAACCGGAGATGCTTCTTGACGTCGTCGGCCGTCTTGATCGTCTTGTCCATATACTCGATGACCAGGACCAGCCCGATGCCAAGGAACAGCGCAAAGATACCGCCGAACGCTGCTTTTTGGCGCTTGTCCCGGTTTGTCGGATATTCAGGAGGAATCGCGGGATCCAGGATCTTGATATCTTCGGTTGTGCCCGCATCTGCAAGCTCCTCTTTCCGCAGCTTGGCGAGGAGCTCACCGTAGTGTTTTTCAAGCACCTTTTGCTCGCGTTCCAACTGATCGAATTCCTGTTGTTTTGCAGGCAATTGGCGCAGATGGTACTCTAGCTTACTTATTTGGCTGTTTTGCGACGCCAGTTCCTCCTCGAGTTTGACAATCCCCTGCCTGGCAATTGTCTCGATCTGAGCGTGGAGCTTCAAAATCTGCTGCAACTTTTTCTTCGCTCTGAAGTTTTCGGGTGAAGTACTGGTCGCGATTTCAGACCACTCGCTTTCAAGTGTGTTCAGCTCGTCGCGAACAACAAGCATGCTCGCGTTGTTGTTGAAAACGGCGTGCCCGGCGATTTGGTTCATGATGAACCGCAAGGTGCGGCGGTGCGGGTCAGCGGCTTTGCTGTAGAGCGCTTGCTGGTCCTTCTGATGTAACAGGCTGTTCAGCGTCGTGACAACCGCCTTGAGGTCATCACGTTGCTTCTCGAGCGCGGCCTTTGCCGCTGCCTGCTGTTTCTGTTCCGTATCGAGGCTTACGCCATAGCGCTCTTTGAAATTCTTCAGCTTGCGGTCTGATTCAGCGAGTTCGCTCTTCGCTGCGTCCAACTGCTGCTGCAACAACTTCCGCCGGCCCTCTTCGAGATTGCCGGAAAGACCGGTACTCTCTTCGATAAAGATCTCTGCCAGGCGGTTCGTCATTCTCGCCACGACAACCGGATCGGTGTCTGTGAGAGCGAGATTCATAAGCGTACCGGTGCGATCCTCCCAACTGACATTGACGCGTGATTGAAAGGACTCGACGGCGCTGCGAAAATTCATGACTTTGAAACGAATCTCGTTCGGAAGATTGTAGTAATCTTCGACCAGACTAAAGCCGAGGCCGTTCACTTCGCAAAGCTTCGTGACCACATCCTGCACATAACCTTTCTTGACGACTTCTTCCTTCTCGGTTGCGGGATTGATGTGCGTAAGCATGAACGTCTGGTTCTTGCCGAATCGCAAGATATAGTTTCCGCTTACCGGTCTGTTGTTCGTTTTGAACTGAGAAAAAATCTTGCTTCGGTTGATAAAATTGCCGCCCTGATTCTCCACCCGCAAGGCCAGCCCAAGCTGAGCGACCACCCTTTCGGCAAACGAACGGCTGGTCAATTCGAGCGTTCGCGCCTGCGCCAGACTGACGTCATTGCCAACATAATTCTTGAACTGTATCCTGGCCTGGGCCTCATAGATGGGCGGCTGCTGTTTCAGGAACCAAAACCATGGCGCAGCCACTGCGGCGGCCACCAAAAGAACAACCCACCACTTGCGAACCAGAGCCCGGTAGTAGCGTCGAAGGTCTAGTTTCTCGACGTCAAGACTTTCTTCTTCATCCAGAAAGTACGACTCCATTGATTCAGTTACTCCCCGTGCTGTTCAATGTTTTCGTTATTTACCAAGTTGGGTCACTATCACATATAGATTGAGTATTGAGATAAGAAATCGCAAGATCTCGAAAGCATCCTTTATCTTAAAACGCTTTTTTTGCGGCAGAAGAATCTGGTCGCCGGTTCGCACCCCGAGCTCCTGCAAAGTGTACGCCCTTTCAAACCCGCTGAGCATATTTTTCTTGATCGTCTTTCCTCCGCGCTCAATATACATCTTCTGGAGGTTGCTGTCATCATCCGGCCCGCCGGCAACATCTACCAGAGCCCAAAGAGAAGCGTCGGGCGGGATAAGATACGTACCGGGCCGCCTGAACGCGCCCAGCAGCGCCACACGAATCAGCGGCTCGACGATGACGATGGGATCTTGAATGTAGGCGCTGAATTTCTCTGTAAGATCGGCCGCGAGTGTTTTCGCGTTGTGCGAAATCACTTTCACGTCGCCAATGAGAGGGAAAAAGACGAAACCGCGATTGTCGATTAGATAATCGCCGTTGAAATCGACACCTTGATTTTTCTTCTCTC
>CAZTNL010000177.1:0-6471 GCA_964614885.1 uncultured Calditrichaceae bacterium
CCCGCGAAAAGCTGACGGAGGATTACATTTCCGGCAGGTTTGGATAGCGTTACTGTTAACCTGACTAATTCACAAATGTTGCCACGGAGCCGCAGAAGGCACAGAGAAACAATAACTTAGAAAAACTGTTCACCGTATTGTCTGCCGGCAAAAAATGATAAGGAATAAGAGGCTTAGACATGCAAAGACATCTGGATATCGAACTAACCTCCATCAAGGAGAATCTGCTGAAAATGGCAGGGCTGGTGGAACAGTCCATCGACAAGGCGATCCGGGCGACCAGAGACCGCGATGCGGAAATGGCCGCCGAGGTGATTGCGGAGGACAAAGCCATCAACCTGCATGAGGTCGAGCTCGAAAATTCTATCTTTGCCTTGCTGGCGCGCTACCAGCCCGTAGCCTCGGACTTACGCTTTATCATGGCCTGCATCAAGATCAACAATGATCTGGAAAGAATGGGAGATCATGCGGTCAATATCGCGCAGAAAGCACAGATCCTCGCCGGTATGCCGCGGCTAAAACCGTTGATCGACATTCCGATGATGGCGGGCATCGTCCAGGAGATGGTCAAAAATTCGCTCGACAGTTTCGTCAATTTGGATGGCGCTTCGGCGCGGGCAGTATGCGAGAAAGACGATGATGTCGACGCCATGGAAGATCAGATCACGCGCGAGCTGCTCACCTACATGATGGAAGACCACCGCACGGTCTCGCGGGCGCTGCACCTGACGATGATCGCCAAAAACCTGGAGCGCATCGCCGATCTTTCCACCAACATCGGCGAGGAGGTCATCTTCATCGTCGAGGCCCGGAGCATCAAGCACCACATCGATGATGTCCACCTGAAGCTGTAGACCGGAATCACCGTGGCGAGCCGCTTCCCGCTTTTATTTGACAAATAGAATCATTTCCTTGCAAAAAGCCCTCCCGGGAAGGGATGAATTCCCCGATACCCGACGTCTAAGCAGCAGGAGACGATTCAGAAACGCGCGTGGAAAATAGCAGCGAACAAGAAATCCTGACGGCGTGTCGTGAAGGTGAACCAGATGCTTTCAGGAAACTATTTAACGAACACCACCTGCGAGTCGTGCAACTGGCGATTCGACTGTGCGGCAGGGTGCCCGAAGCGGAGGACGTTGCGCAGGAGGTCTTCGTGAAGGTCCACCAGCAACTCGACACTTTCCGTATGAACGCCAGCTTCTCGACCTGGCTGTACCGGATTACCGTTAACCTCTGTCTTGACCACCAACGAAAGTGGACGCGCCGGAGGCAGCATCACGCCACCGCGCAGGAAGTGGACACACAGCACCCACACGACACTTATGGCCACAACCGCACGCCCGAGCGCGAAATCTGGAGAAGCGAGCTGCAGCGTCATTTGCACACCGCGCTGAATGCGATTCGGCCGAAGCTGCGGGCCGTCGTCGTCCTCAAGGACATCGAGGGGCTGTCGTACGATGAGATCGCGCAGATCGTCGGTTGCTCGCCGGGAACGGTCAGCTCCAGGCTGAATCGCGGCCGCAAGCGGCTGAAGGATGTTCTCGCCGGCATGGGCGTTGACGAAACCTATTTGGGTGACAGTTGATATGAAACACTATTTCACACGCCGAAAGCTCTCTGCCTATCTCGATTCCGAGCTGCCGGAAGCGGCGCGCCGCCGGCTGGAAGCGCATCTGCAGGCATGTTCCTCGTGCCGCGGCGCGCTCGACGAAATTCGGTCAGGCCGTGCGCTTGCGGAGATTTCCGAGCCACCCAGGTGGGAGAACCGCGAAGCCCTCTGGCAAAAGGTGCAGCGATCGGAGAAAGACCCCGCAGCGCCGGTGCGCGCGCATTCTGTGATCGCCAGTCTGCGAAAAGCTCTGCCAACTCTGCCGGCGATATCGACACCGGCGCTGGTCGCTGTTTCAGCGGCCGTCGTCCTCGCGCTGACGCTCGTGCTGCAACGCCAGGAAAAGGAGGCCGGAAATCCGGAATCGCCAGTGCAGAGTGCCTCCGCATTTGCCCTCGATTTCGGGCCATATCTCGACGCTCTGACGAGCAACCGCCCCCCGCGCGAATTCGAGCAGCGCTATGCCAGCCGCCGCTCCAGTTACGAGGCCGCCAGCCGCAGCACACCGTTCCGGATGGCGTCCCTCTCGCAGATATCGAAAAATCTGCGGCTCGGCGAAGTGAAGGTACTGACCAGCGTCTGCTGCAACCTGGTGGAATTCAACTGCAGCAGGAACGCGGAAAAGCTGGTGCTCTTCCAGCAGCCGAAAGAACACCCGGTTTCTTTCGCGCCTTACCGCGCCGTGCCTGCGACGCTGAACGGTCTGAACTGCAAGATCGTAAAGGCGGGCAAGTGGACGGCGATCACGTGGGAGGGCGAAGACAGCCAGTTCGTCGCCTTCAGCCAGCTCAGCGAAGGGGAGATTGTGGAGGCGCTGGCGGGGATCATGTAGTTTCCGCCGCCGGGATTTGCTTCCCGCCAAGGGTCTCACAGGAGCAGCGCTCGCCCCCGCCCTTTCCCCCGGTGCACGGCATTTGCCACAAATACTTCTCACCTGCGGCAGCGCCGGGGAATATCGCCCGCTGCCTGGACGTTATCACCTAATATCAAGCCACATTTTTCTAAGGAGGCAGTATGCGAATGAAACTATGGTACATTGTTTTGCTCCTTTCCCTGCCAGCGCTGCTACAAGCGCAGGTAAAAATCAACGAGGTCCTGTACGCCACTTCCGGAGACCAGATCGAGTTGAAGAATTTCGGCACGACGGCCGTGGATGTGTCGGGCTGGTGGTTCTGCTCCCGTTTCATCTACACGCAGTTGAACAGCATGACGTTGATGAGCGGATCTCTGAACATTCCACCGGGAGGCATCGTCGCCCTGAGCGGTAAATCACTCGACGATACTTCCGCGGACTTGGGCCTGTACAATTCCGCGACGTTTGCCAGCACTTCCGCCATGGAAGATTTCGTGCAGTGGGGCGCCGCCGGCCTCGGCCGCGAGTCCGTTGCGGTCTCCAAGGGCATTTGGACCGCTGGTGATTTCATTGCTACCGTGGCCGCCGGCCATTCGATCGAATACGATGGTGATGGTGACGCTTCCAGCGACTGGGTTGATCAAGCGACTCCGACCATCGGCGCCGAGAACGGTATCCTCACCAGCGTCGAAGATGAAGTCGCCTCGGTTCCGGACAAGTTTCAGCTCAAACAGAACTACCCGAATCCGTTCAACCCCGAAACGACGATTCGCTACACGCTGTCCGAACCGGCAAAAGTAACGCTGAAAGTGTACAACCTCCTCGGCCAGAAAGTCGCTACGCTCGTGCAGGGCGTGCAGCCGGCAGGCGAGCACCGCGTGGCGTTCGATGGCAGGGGCCTTGCCAGCGGGCTCTACGTCTACAGACTGAAGTCCGGAGGCATCAGCCAGACGAAAATTATGTCCTTGTTGAAGTAACGCGACGGTCACCAGGGTCGCGGGGCGACCCTGGTGCCGTTTCGGTGCTAGTCTCTTTGGAGATGTGTGTTTCCCGCCCTCCTCACTTCCACGCATCCGCTGAGTTAGAAATCTTTCGGCGAGATGCTGAACTTTTTCAAACGATAGCAGAAGGTGTCGAGACTCAGCCCCAGGAGCTGGGCAGACTTGCTCTGATTGCCTCTGGTTTTTCGCAGCGACGGCGGCATTTCACCGATTTCATCGAGGAAGAGGGTGCCGCCATCGGCGGCTTCAATCAGCCCTTTCTTGCTCATCAGGGCGTTGGTAAAAGCCCCTTTATCGTAACCGAAGAGCTCCGATTCCAACAGCGTGGCGGGAATCGCCGCGCAGTTGATTTCCACGAAAGGCGCTTTGGGATTTTCCGAGGCATTGTGGATGAGCCGCGCCACGAGACTCTTGCCAGTGCCGCTGTCGCCCTGCAGCAGGACGGTCGTGCTGTGCTGCGAGACCTTGTTGATGAAATTGCGCGTTTCCCGCAACTTGTCCGACTGTCCGAGCAGGCTGTCCGATAGGAACTGGTCCTTATTCAGAAAACCCGATTTGACCAGCTCGACCTCGTATTTCTTCTGCCGGAGCTGCTGCTCCAGGGCTGTCGCTTCGGTGACGTCATAGATGAGACAGAACAGATACGTTCCCGGCAGCGACTTGAACCTTGGACAGGAAAAGCTCAGGTTGAAATATCTGATCTTGCCGGACTCGTCCGGTTTGTTGACGTTCTCCAGGAGAAATGTTTTTTTCTTTCCAGACAGGAGCTCACCGATGACATCCTCACAACCGACCAGCTCCGGGAAAAGCTCCCAGAGACCGGTTTCGGAGCGGGCACCCCGCGCGGATCTGAAGTAGTCTGTGTGTTTGAAGTTGTAATCGGTGAGGCCCAGATTCTGATCGAATACAGCGTAGCTGATTTTTCTGGCGCCGAGAATTTGTTGCAGATAGATACTTTGCACTTTAGTCGTCGCTCAGGAGTGAACCGGCAAGAGCTTCGAACATGGCCGGAACATTGTCGCCCGTCTTCGCGCTCGTAAGAAAATGCGGGGCAGACTTCTCCGTGGACCACTCCTGCAGCCTGCTGGTCGCGCTCCGGGGGTCGTCGAGCAAATCCGCTTTGTTGCCGGCGAGCACCAGCCTGGCGTTTGGATTGGTTTCCATGAACGCCTCGATGTAGAGGTTGCGCTGGTCGAAAGTCGCGGGCCGAGTCAAATCGACAACCACGATGGCCGCGGCCGCTCCCTTGAAGTAATTCCTGATGACCGGTGTAAGCTTTTCGATGTTGGCCAGGTCCCAGAAAATCAACTTCAGCTCTTCGTTATGGCTGGCAGCGGGCGCGAGCTGTTTTTCGTAGATTTGCACGCCGATGGTCGAAAGATACTGGTCGTCGAAGACATTGTGAACAAAGCGGCGAACCAGACTGGTTTTCCCCACGCCAAACGCGCCGAGCATACACACTTTCTTGCTGTAGGTGATGGTTTTTGCCTGCAAATCAGTTCCCTTCTGAAAGAGCAAACTCAACCCGGCGGTTCAGGCGCCGCCCTTCCTCGGTCCGGTTCCGGAAAAACGTCAATGAGATATTTCCTGAAAATTTTATCGCATTCGGCAAAGGCTTCTGTGTTGCCATCGAAGGAACGCAGCTCCTTGTAGTGAAGGTTGTGGATCTTTTGTTCGCACTGCTGCAGTGCCTGGGGAAAATTGTCCGGCACGACCCCCTCGGTGACTGCTGCCAGATACGCATGCCGGCCATCTTCCAGACTGATTTGCAGATTGTCGTACTCGATTTGGTGCAGTTGGTGTTTGCCGTTTTGATCGAAGGCGGTATTGGCGAATTCGCGAATGGCCGTCAGCATGCCGCTGATGATGCTCTGGTCGGCCGATTTGGACTTGGCTGTGTGTGCAAAATGATGCAGCAACAAGCCGCTTTCCTTGTGAATGAGGAAGACCTCGTGAATCTGAAACGGAAAGGACTCCGTCAGAAACTGAGCGCCCTCGGAAACGCCGGTCACTCTGGACTTGATTTTTCTGAACAGAAGTTGAAAACTCAGCGCGCGGTCGACTTTCTCGTTGACCGTCTGCACCAAATGTTTCATCGCCTCTGTGATAGATTTGCGGATGGTGCTGCCGATGACCGGGTAGAGGGCGTCGACCATATCCTCCTTGGCATCGGCAATCTGGTGCTTGATGGCCGCGCCCATGACCGGCGCCAGCGCCTCGGCCATGTCGTCTTTGGATTCATGAATCTTGCGCGCGAGCGTATCCGCGATGACCGGATCGAGTTTCTCGAGCAATTCGTCCGTATCGTTGATGCGATCCTTTAGCTCGGAGAGTTCATTCTCGAGCTCGGCGACCCGCTTTTCATCCTCGTGCAGGATGATTTTGCGCAGTTTGCTGAGCGCTTCTGGCTGGTTTTGCGGCATGGGAGAGGCCGGTTATCTGGCTTTCACTTTTTGGCCCCACTGGATAAAAACTTCACCAATGGAGTCCTTGTCGACTTTCTGCTCGGCAAGTTCGCCCAAGTGCTTTTCCAGCTGGGATTTGTAATTCTCGAGCAGCGCCTTGAGCTCGGCCTGCTTGTTATCGAGCTCCGCCTTCAGTTCACCCTGCCCGCCGGTGGTTGTCCGCAGATTTGCATCGATTTTTTCTGAGAGCTCTTTCAGGGAGGACTCGGTTTTCTGCGCCAACGCCTTCAGCTCCGCTTCGAGCTTGCCGAAACGTTTCTCCCAGCCGCTGATCTGTTCCCCCAGAATGATATCTCGTATCTGATCGATACCGTCAAGGAAGGAAGGATTTGGGCTGGAAGTCTCTGTTTTCTCTTCTTCTTTCATACCGCCCCTCGAGATAATGTGGCATTTTTGTAAAAGTATCTTTTTTAGAATCTTTTGTCAAGCAAAGTTTTGCAGGCGCTCATCGACGCAGCCGTTCCGCCTGGCACCTGCTCGCGACTTCAGCGCCCCGCGGCAGGCGCGGCGCACTTGATTATTTGGTAATAGTTTTGGATATTA
>CAZTNL010000178.1:0-2442 GCA_964614885.1 uncultured Calditrichaceae bacterium
GTGTCGCTGTAGGCTCGTGGGCTCTGAGAGGTGTATAGGAGCCAGTGTAGAAGATGCGCCCCGAGCCACTAGAGGTTCTCTTTCAACCGGCCGTCCGTCTTGTACCCGTCGCTGGCCGACGGTGTGACGCGGACATCCAGTCCCATCGGGTGGGGCAGCTTGGCCTTCGCGTCGCTGCCGAGCAGTTCGTACATCGCGGCGATCAGGTCCCACGGATAGCCGGGGGGAGCCCGCACACGCTGGCCCCGGGAGGCCGAGGCGCCCACCACCGGACCGCCAGGAGACCCACCGCCGGCCCCCCGGGTGCCTCGCCCTGCTCCGCACCTGCCCGCGCCGCAGCGATCCGAGTGTTGGCGCTGTTCTGCCTGATCTTTTCAATGGAGGCATCGCCTGCCGGCGCGCAACCATCCACAAAAATGACGCCTGCGCTGGAGAGTCTCCTGCGCAGCCCGCAACCAACCCGCAGAGTCAGAGCCTGGGTCTATTTCGCAGACAAGGGCCAGGATCTGCCTGCTCGATTGGCCGCCCTGGAAAAGACGCTGACGCCGGAAAGCACAAAGCGGCGTCTGCGCAACCGGCCGCAGGAGCACCTGGTCGATGAATTCGACTTGCCGGTGCGGGACGAATATGCGCGGCAGGTCGCGGCGGCCGGCGCTGACTTGCTGCACCGCTCGCGCTGGCTCAACGCGGTTTCCGTGCTCGCGAACCGCGAGCAGCTCGAAAAAATCGCCACGCTTTCTTATGTAATGAAAATCGATATCGTCCGCAGCGCCGGCTTCGCGCCGGAACCGGTCGACAGCAAACCTCTTGCCCCGGCGACGGCGTCCGGGATAGAAACGGAAGCCCTCGGTCTGAACTACGGTCCGTCTCTGGCGCAGGAGCAACTGGTCGACGTACCGCCACTGCACCAGATGGGGCTGGATGGCAGCGGTGTGCTCATCGCCATGCTCGACGCGGGTTTCAATATTTTGGAACACGAGGCGCTCGACCATCTCAACATCGTCGCGGCCTGGGATTTCGTAAACAACGACGGCAATGTCGACGATGAACCCGGACAGCTTGGCAGCGGCAGCCACGGCTCGATGACGTTGAGCGTCATCGGCGGTTTTCAGCCGGGCAGTCTCATCGGACCGGCCTACGCCGCTAGCTACGCTCTGGCGAAGACCGAAGACACCGGCTCGGAACAACACATCGAAGAGGACAACTGGGTGGCCGGAGCTGAGTGGGCGGACAGCCTGGGCGCGGATATCATCAGCAGCTCTCTCGGTTACCGCGACGGCTTTCTCGACGGCAATGACTACACCTCGCAGGACATGGACGGCAAGACTACCATCGTGACTCTTGGCGCAGAAATCGCCGCGAGCCGGGGAATTCTCGTGGTGAACTCCGTGGGCAATGGCGGCTTTCCCGCGACCGGCGAGAACACGCTCTGGGCGCCATCTGATGGCCCGGCGGTTCTGGCGGTTGGCGCGGTGGACCGGCTCGGCGCGCGCGTCAGCTTCAGTTCGGTTGGCCCCACTTCTGACGGCCGCATCAAGCCGGACGTCGTGGCCATGGGGGCCGGCGTGCTGGCCGTCAGCACCGCAAACCCGGCCGCCTACAGCTCCGTCAGTGGCACTTCCTTTTCCTGTCCCCTCGTGGCCGGAGCAGCGGCCTTGCTGTTGCAGGCCCGGCCGGCGCTCACGAACGCCGATTTGCGAGATATCTTACGCGCCACCGCCAACAACGCTGCGGCGCCCGACACCCTCATCGGATGGGGAATCATAGATGCTCTGGCCGCGCTGAATATCACAAACGTGGCCTCGGAGGCAGAGTCCCTGCCTGACTTTAAGTTGTTTCCAGCTTACCCGAACCCGTTTAACCCGGAAACGGTCATTCGCTACGACCTGAAGCGCGAGGCACAGGTCACGCTCGGGATTTACAACTCGCTCGGCCAGAAAGTGCGTGTGCTCGTCAATTCTGTTCAGGCGCCCGGTAACCACTCGACCGTATGGAACGGCAGAGATACGAGGGGCGCCACAGTGGCGGGAGGCATCTATTTCTATCGGCTGCAGACGGGGCAGCGTGCCCAAACGCGACGTGTGCTTTTCCTGAAATAAGCGGAATTGAAACGGAACGGGCAAAAAAAACGCTGACTTCCTGTTTAGAAAGTCAGCGTTTCCTTAGCTGCCCGGCTCCTCGTGATGAGAAGCCTTCTCCCGGAGAGGAGAGATGTGGCCTGGGGCGCGTTGAGCCCTAGTCGTCCATGTCGATTCTGCTGGCCAACAAGCTGCCATCGCTGCGCTGGTGGGCTTTGACCTCCACAAGTTGCCCGACTGTCAGGGCTGAGAAGGAGATCGACTGCTTGTTGTTATCTCTGACGCGCGTGTTCTGATCCACCCAGAATGTCTTTCCGGAAACCACGAGGTTGTCGGTGCCCAGGCTGGAGATGGCGCCTTTGAC
>CAZTNL010000178.1:2542-6471 GCA_964614885.1 uncultured Calditrichaceae bacterium
CCGAGGCTGTCGATAGCGCCTTTGACTTCCACTTCACCCTGTCCGATGCCACCGTTGCCGCTGTTGTCTTCGAGTTTGACGCGAGTTGCGAGCAAAGAGCCGTCGGCGCGGGTCGCTGCGTGGACCTCGACAAACTGGCCTTCAGCCAGGTCGGCAAAGGTGATTGTCTGGTGAGCGTGATCCTCGAAGAGCGTGTTCGAATCGACCCAGAACCGACTTCCCAAAACTACCAGGTAGTCGGTGCCGAGGCTGTCGATGGCGCCCTTAATTTCGAATTCGTCGTCCTTGAGGCCGTTGTCGTTTTTGTCTTCGAACACGCCAAACGAGGCTTTGATGTTATCTTCGATGGCCTTCTGGTTGCTGGAGTCCATGGGATCGAGTAAGGTACCGTTCGCGTCCATGAACCAGGCGTTGAAATCGACGCCGAGCACGATGTTGGCGGACAAACTGGTTGAATCGAGCACGATCGGCGGGTTGAAACGCATCTTCACGTTGAAATCGATGTCGCTGCGAAAATCAAACGAATCGACCTGTGCGCCGGTCGTTCCCTGAACCAGCATGCTCAGATCCTGCAGCTCCGGGTTCTGAACGTAAGGGTCTCCGTCGCTGTTCTGCAGCTTGTCGACGCGAATTTCCAACTCGTCGTAGGTGCCAAACGGGATCTGCAACGTCTTGATCTCCTGCAGGCTGGTAATGGTCGTGAGGTCCTGTACAAACGGTTGGTCCAGTTGAAAGTCGAGCGTCGAGTTCATATTGTTCTCGAGTTCGATTTTTTTGATAACCACTCTGGCGTGGCTGACATCCACCGCGCCGCTGGTTTTGCTCAGCGCGCCGTTTTGCGAAGCGCTTTGAGCCGGAGCGCCTGCGAGCAGGCTGAGCTTAACCTGGCCGGTGGTGGGACTCGATGGTCCCGGATTCGACGGAGTCGAAGAGATGGGGTTGCTTCCTGAACAGCTCAGGAAAAACAGGCTTGCCAGCATCATGGTGGCGAAGCTGGTCATTCTCAATACTTTCATTGTAAACCTCCCTGAATTGGGTCAATTAATTAAGCCGGCTACGTCAGTGTGACTGCCTGCCATCCTTTCAAGAAGAGTGCCAGAAAATATTCCAGTGGCTTAACACAGATGAATGAAAACCATATCATATTGTTTTTAAAGTGAATAGGCGACAGCATAATCCCGACGATAAACACCGGCTGACAGCAAGTCGGTGACAAAGGAAAAGGGTGATTGCGCATCGTTTGCGCACACTTTTCCGGGTTGGTGCGCAGATACGAAGGTCTTCTTTGGCTCGGGTTTGTGTGCCACGCGACTTCGGTCCCGGCGCGGGCGCTTCTCCATGTGTCGGCGGCTCAGCGCCAATCCGATTCACTTGACATTGCGGCGCTCATCGTTTACATTGGGCGACATTCGGCGAGAGGAGGGGGCGTTTCATTCGCCGGTTCACCAGAGAGGGAGACTGACGTTCGATTGTCCGGCGCCATCGAAATCCAGGGCTTCAGTAAACGCTACGGCGATATCCTTGCTGTTGACAACATTTCTTTGCAGATTGAAGCGGGGGAGTTGTTCGGCCTCATCGGCCCGGACGGGGCAGGCAAGACGACGACCATGCGCACATTGTGCACCTTGCTCGATGTCGAAGCCGGGAGCCTGCGCGTGGACGGGTTGGATGTGAGTACCGAGCTCGGCCCTATTCGCGGGCTGCTCGGTTATATGCCGCAGAGGTTCTCGCTCTATCCTGACCTGAGCGTCGAACAGAACCTTTCCTTTTTTGCTGATCTTTTTGGCGTGCCGAAGAGCGAGCGCGCCGCACGCCTGCAACGCCTTTTCGAATTCAGCCAGCTGGAGCCGTTCAAGCGCCGGCTCGCGGGCGACCTCTCCGGCGGGATGAAACAGAAGCTCGCACTTTCCTGCACTCTGATTCATACGCCGCGTATTCTTATCCTCGACGAACCGACGACCGGAGTGGATCCGATTTCGCGGCTCGAATTTTGGCGGATCCTGCGGCAACTGCGGGACGAGGGCGTCACCATACTCGTTTCAACGCCCTACATGGACGAAGCAGAGCTCTGCGATCGCGTTGCATTTATGTATGGTGGACACATTCTCGCTCTCGACCAGCCCCGAAAACTTGCCACCTATTTTCCGCATGAGCTTTTGGAAATCAGCGGCGCCGAGCTGCGTTCGCTGCACCGTTATTTTGACGGCAGCGCGGAGGTGGTTTCCGCTCAAATTTTCGGAGACCGGCTACATGTCAGTTTCAGCAAGGAAACCAGCCCGGCCGAACGGAAGCGGCTTATCGCTGCCGCGCCCTGCGAAGTGGCAGGCATTGACAAGATAGCCCCGAGCATCGAGGATGTGTTCCTTTATCTCATGCGCGAGGAAGCAGGCGGCCAACAGGAGTCCGGAGGCGCATCGTGAAGTACGCCGTACAGACGCAGGATCTGGAGAAGCGGTTCGGTGCGTTTACCGCAGTCAAGAAGATCAACCTGGCGGTTGAAAGAGGGGAAGTATTCGGCTTTCTTGGGGCCAACGGCGCCGGCAAGACCACAGCGATTCGTATGCTATGCGGCCTGCTGCTGCCCAGCTCCGGGAGCGGTACCGTAGCCGGCTTCGACATTTTGACCGAAAGCGAGCGCATCAAGCGGAACATCGGCTACATGAGCCAGAAGTTTTCGCTTTACAACGACCTGACTCTGGAGCAGAATATCGAATTTTACGGCGGCGTTTACGGGTTGGCCCGGCAAACGATCCGAAGCAAAAGCCAGGCGCTGATCGACGATCTCGGACTTTCCGGCCGCGGCGATCGCCTGACAGGGGATATGCCGCTCGGCTTCAAGCAACGCCTTGCCCTCGGCTGCGCTTTGTTGCACGATCCGCGAATTATTTTTCTCGATGAGCCCACGGGTGGCGTTGACCCCGATGCGCGCCGGCATTTTTGGGAGCTGATTCATGGGCTCGCCGGGCGTGGTAAAACCGTGTTTGTCACCACGCACTATATGGATGAGGCGGAATACTGCAACCGCGTCTCCATCATGTACCGGGGCGAAATTATTGCCATGGACAGTCCCAAGGCGCTCAAACGAAGCCTGGGGAAAACAACGATGCAGGAGGTGTTTATTGAGCTCGCGGGAGGGAAGCAAAAGTGAGGCGAGGGTTCTTGAGTGCGGTGCGAAACGCATCTTATGAGTCATTCAAGCCAGAGCTTTCATTTTGACGCATCAGTAGGTTATGGGACGGATCATCCCAATTATTCGCAAAGAGTTTATTCACATTTCGCGCGATTTCCGCACGCTGGTGATCGTGATCGTCATGCCGGTGGTAATGCTGTTTTTGTACGGCTTTGCCATCAATATGGAGATACAAAACATCGACATGCTGGTTCTCGACCGCAGCAACAGTCCGGAGAGCCGGGCGCTGGTGCGCCAGTTCGAGGGCAGCGCCTATTTTACGGTTATCCCGTTTGCGGATGGGCCGGCGCGGGTCGAAGACGAATTCGCTGAGGGCAGCGCCGACATGGCACTGCTCATCCAGCCGGATTTTCCGCGGGAGCTTGTACAATCGCCGGATGCAGGCGTGCAGTTGCTCATCGATTCCAGCGACCCGAACGCGGCTCAGGCCATTCGGCTCTACACCGAAGCGGTCATTCAGGCGTACAACGCGGAAAGAGGCGCAGGGGCATTTTTTGATATCGAGCCGACGATCTGGTACAATCCCGCTTTGAAAAGCTCGTACTTTTTTGTGCCCGGACTGGCCGCGCTCATCCTGATCATGATTTCCGCGCTGCTGACGAGCGTGGCGATCGTGCGCGAAAAAGAGACCGGCACCATGGAGCAGATTCTGGTTTCTCCGGTGCGACCGAGCGATATCATCATCGGCAAAGTGGTGCCCTACATCGTGCTGGCATTTGCCGACCTGCTCATCATTCTG
>CAZTNL010000179.1:0-6458 GCA_964614885.1 uncultured Calditrichaceae bacterium
AAAACGACCGCGTCCGCATGGTGGCCGGCAGTCATGGCACGGTCTGGGATTCCGTCTTTGTGGTGGCTCCGAGACGTTGTTGCGCCTGAGGATGGGATGGATGCCAGAGCGCACCAGTTGCTGCCGCGGCTCCTCAATCCCCTGCTGAAGGGACTCTACAAGAAACGCGTCGCTGCGCACATGGATGCGGTGAAGGCGTTTTGCGAGAAAAAGCGCGACAAACCTAGCCTGTAGTGGCCGAACCCCTCCGCCAATCCCGAATTTCCAGCAACAATTTCCCGCTCAGAAACAATTTATTGTAGAGATCCTTGACTCCCAGGATCATTTTGGCTATCATACAATAGTCCACGATCACGAATTGAGAGGATTTCGAATATGGCCAGAGTCAACTATTCATACGAAAAACGTAAGCGCGAGCTGGAAAAGAAAAAAAAGAAAGAAGAAAAGCGGCAACGCAAGCTGGAGAGAAAAGCCGCCCAGCAGCCGGACGAAGTCGACGACGTGCAGGAAGACGCAGAGGACGATTCCGGAGAGCCGACGGAAGAGTAGCGGCACCCATCGAGGACCTGATTACCTGAACCTTTTTCGAACACCCTGGCATGAAACGAATCCTGCTTTTCCTGCTACTGCTTCCGGAGCTGGCGCCCGCACAAACATCTTACTTCGACAGGTATTCGCCGAACCACTTTGCATCGTCACTGCAGAACGATGAAATTCACATCGAATTTCTCATCTCCCTGCGCTATCCACGGCTGAGCCGGGTCAAAGGGGCCCGGCAACACCACGAGGTCTTCGGCACCTACACCGGCATGTACGATTTCTTCGTCTTCACCCGCCCTTCGGGACCTGTTCTGTCGCGACTGCAGAATGTCGGTCTGCACAATCGCTGGAATTTCCGCAACGTGGGCTGGGGAAAATGGCGACTTCATTTCTTCGAGCTATCTATCAATCATGAATCCAACGGACAGATCGTTCGCAGCCTCGAACAATACAACACTCTGCGGACGAACAGCAATCGCTTTGTCCGGGACAACGCCGACGACTACATCTCGCTTTCCACACACTACATCGGCACAGAAGCAGCCGTCAAGCGCGGCCCGCTGAGCGTCTATCTCGAATTGAGGCCGCTGATGTATGTGGCCGAAGACCTGCCTGGCTTCATCCGCAAGGACGGTTTTGTCACCGGAGGAATTTGGTCGGCGCGATTCTTCAGACTGACGGGCAACCTCGTCTACGGCGGTGAACAGCGAAAATCGGTCAGCGTCAGCCTGCACCGCTACTCGGCGGAATTTGCCTGGCAGTTTTTCTACTGGGGGCATGTGCCGTTCTCCCTGTACGCCGGCACCGACAACTCGAACGAGATCAGCACATTCCATAAGCTGGACCCGTACGTGCGGTTTGGCATTGACTTAAAATAGAGGCGCCGGCGCACAGGCCGCGTGGAGAGCGGAACAGCCTCAGTGAATCGCGGGGTAAATCTGGTGGCATTTCTCCAGCGTCTGGAAAAACAGCTGTGGCAGTTCTTGCGGCACGCGCTGGTAATTGCTCAAGGTCTGAAAAACATCGTCCCACCGCCCGCGCTCATACGCCTGAATCGCTTTCAGGATCACCTGATACGGACTTTCTTCACCCAGCAGAGCAGCCTCAATTTCAGCGGAGAGGCATAAGTCGGCCAGGGCCTCGGGCATGGACTTGTCCAGGAAAGCATCCAGAAGGGAGAACAGGCCCAACAGAAACAGCTCGTCCGCCTGCTCCGCCAGATCGAACAGCGGGGCCACTAGCTCACACATATTGGCCCGGGCCAGGGCAAAGCGCACCAGTTCTTCCGACTTTTCCTTGCCTAGACTGCTGAGGGCGATGAGCGACAACCACTTTCGCGCTTCGTTCAGCCCGATCAATGACAACGCATGGCGTATCGAGCGAATTTTGCGTGGCAGGCCGAAATAGGCCGAGTTGATATAGCGCAGCAGTTTGTAGGACAGTGACACATCCTGCTTGAAAATCCTTTCCAGGGCGTCGAAGTCGAGATCGCTGCTGCTGAGCTCCTGCAGGATACGCAGGTAGTTGAGTTTATGCGCCGGCAGTTTTCGGCCGGAGATGATATCGGGTCGGGCAAAAAAGAAGCCCTGGAAATATCGGTATCCGGATTCACGAGCTTTTCTGAACTCATCATACGTTTCGATGCGCTCGGCCAGGAACGCGACGCTATCCGTGCCCGGGAGCTCCGCTTTCAACTCGTCGAGAGTCACTTCCGAATTCTGAACGTCGATCTTGATGATATCCGCGATCTCCATCAGCGGCGCCATCTCAGGCCGGTAGACAAAATCGTCGAGCGCCAGGAGGTATCCCTGTTCCTTGAGATGACGGCAGCGCTCGACGATCTCCCGGCTCGGTTCAACCGTTTCCAGGATCTCGATCGCTATCTGGTCGCTCGGAAAAATCGTTGGAATTTCGTTGAGCAAGAGATTGTCGGTGAAGTTAACGAACGCGCGTTTGCCGCCGGTAATGGTGTCGAGGCCGATGGAGAAGAAGCTGTTGTCGAGAACCGTCGATGTCGCATGGTCGCCGTTGACGCCGTCGTAGTAATTCCGTACGCCGGAGCGATACAGCAGTTCGTAGCCGAACACCTGCTGCTGGTCATCGAAGATGGGTTGTCTCGCTAAAAAAATATCCATGCCGGTCGATTTGTGTGAGACGCCGCCGGCGTATCCAAGACGCGCCGGCCGCATAAGAGAGTTATCGTCTGCTTTTGACCGTATCTTGACCCATTCCGGACAGGCCGGTCGCCGGCGGCTCGATCCGTTTTTCGAAAGCCACCTCGTTGCCCTTTGCGTTAAAGGAAATGTGATCGGTAAGACCTTTGATCAGCATCAAGCCCATGCCGTGCGGCTTGCCGCTGGCCCTGTCAGGAATCTTACCGGCGCAATAACCGGAGCCGTCATCCTTTACGCTGACGCGCACCTTGTCCGCTGCCACCCGCAGCCTGACCCGCACTTTGCGTTCAGCGAACTCCGGCCGCTGCAGCCTTTCTATCCGTT
This sequence comes from uncultured Calditrichaceae bacterium, assembly GCA_964614885.1. Taxonomy (GTDB): domain Bacteria; phylum Zhuqueibacterota; class Zhuqueibacteria; order Oceanimicrobiales; family Oceanimicrobiaceae; genus JAJDAG01. Next base: position 3,039 of record CAZTNL010000179.1, read on the forward strand.
TCGCCTCGAAAAGCGTCTGGGCACTGTCGCCCTGGCGCACCTCCTTCCACTCCGACTTCAGCTCAAGATTGCCGTGCTCGTGCGCGTTCAGCAGCGATTCTTCCAGCGCGATCGACAGATTCAACAGGTCGTTTGCCGGCATGTTCGTGTAGTGATGAAGGGTGCTTGCTACGACTTTCTGCAGCTTCTCCACCGACAGAGTGGCGGATGTGCAGCAGAAATCCAGTTTGAGGCGCTCGACGAGTTCAGGATATGGCACCCCATACTTCGGCCTGCACCGGAGGGCTTCGACCCGGGCGAGGACGGCTGCAAGCTCATCTTTGGCAAACGGCTTAATCAGATAGTCGCTCGCGCCTGCCCGCAAGGCCTCGACCAGACTCCTCCGTGTGGACCTGGCCGACATCAAAACCACAGGCAGGTCCGGATAATTCGAGGCGCACACCTTAAGCAACTCCATCCCATCCAGCGCACGCATAAAGACATCGCTCAGGACCAGGTCGAAACGTTTGTGCGCCGAAAGAATTTTCAGCGCCTCTTCGCCATCCCCTGCCTCGGTAACGGCGTAGCCAAGCTCTTCCAGCATGCCTCTTACGAGCGCCCGCGCCAGGGGCTGATCCTCGACCAAAAGTATCTGTGTCCGGAACGTCACGATGCATGCCCCGTCAGCCCATAAGACTTCTTGCGATCAGCATGGGAACCAGCAGGTAGATAAGCGTGTCCCGAACGAGGTAGTAAAAAATGATAAAGAGGACCACCTTCAAGCCACGACGCCGGTGCAATTCCCTGAGCCCGTGGGCTCGGGTAATACGCACCGGCTCCACGACGAATTGTTTGTAGCCCCGGACCAGGGCGTGCCTTTTCAGACGGTGCACAAAGGCTGTTCCAACAGGACCCATTGAATCTCACCTAGGCTTGCAATCGTTCCCACCAATCTATCTGGCTGTCTGTTTTTGCATAGAAAACGCTGCCCCCGCAGCGGCAGGCCGTAAAATCGTCGCTGACATTGAGGGTCGACTCTGCGCCGCCGAGAATCAACAGGCCGCCCGGAGTGAGCGCACGATGAATGTTCCTTAAAATTCCGCGCCGGGTTTCAACGCCGAAATAGATAAGCGCATTGCGGCAGAACACCAGGTCGAAAACACCCCGGGAGCGAGCGGGCTCCTGCAGGCGTTGCCGGCGATAGACGACCATGTCTCTTACTTCCCGGCAGAGATGCCATTCGTCCCCCACCTGCTCGAAATACTTTACGAGAAGCCGGACCGGCAGTCCGCGGCTGATTTCCATCTGTGTGTAAACGCCGGCGCGCGCTTTTTCCAGAACCTGGCTCGAAACATCTGTGCCGGTGATGCCCACCTGCCATCCGTCGAAGAGGCCGCTTTCCTTGATGAGCATAGCGAGGCTGTAGGCCTCTTGTCCGGTCGAGCACGCAGCAGACCAAACTTGCAGCACGCGATTCTTCTTGCTGCGCGCCAGGATTGGCAGAACCTGCTTTTCCAGCGCTGTAAATGGATTGCGGTCGCGAAACCACGAGGTTTCGTTCGTGGTCAGCGCGTCGATGACCAGCGTCTCGATCTGCTGCGATCTCTTCCCCAGAGCCCCGCAGAGGTTGCGCAAGGTCCCGAGGCCCGTGAACCGGACAACCGAAGACAGGCGGCTTTCGATCAGGTAGCGTTTGCGCAGCCCCAGCACGATACCCGTCTTGCGATAGACGAAATCTGAAATGTCGCGGATGTCCGTTTCCGAAAGCGTGCCCATCCCGGTCGCAGCATACGAAGTCTGTTCTGTAGCCCGCATCAAATTCTGCTCAGCCGGCGAAACGACGGATCGCTTTGTAAAGTTCGCCGAGCGGCGCCACTCTGTCGGCCAGGCCGTTTTCGACGACGGTGCGTGGCATGCCCCAGACGACGCTCGAGGCTTCATCCTGAGCGATGACCGGCGCGCCGTTCGCGTGCAGCAGCTCCGATCCCTTGAACCCGTCTCTTCCCATGCCGGTCATCACCACGGCCAGGGCTTTCTTCCCATAGACCCTTGCGACCGAGCGGAAGAGAACATCAACGGCAGGCCGGCAGTAGTTTTCCTGCGGTCCCCGGTGCGTGCGAATGCGTTTTACCCCGCCTCTTTCGACCACCTCCATGTGGTAATCTCCCGGCGCTATGTATGCCTGCCCGCCCTGAATGACTTCGCCATCAGAAGCCTCCCGCGCCGGAACACCGCCAACCCGCGAAAGCTGTTCAGCCAGTTTTCGGGTAAAAATCGGGGGCATGTGCTGCACGATCAGAATTGCCTGCTTGAGGTTGGCCGGCATCTGTTCGAACAGCTTGGTCAGGCTTGTGGGACCGCCGGTGCTGACACCGATCGCGATCGCCTCCCGCGACACTTTTTCAACAGGTTGTGCGGGGAACACACGCCCGGGAACCGGCGCTGCCCCGGCCCGGGGTTTGGCCAACTCCAGGATCTCCGGAAGGAGTTCTTCCCTAATCTGCTCGAGGTTGCTTTCGAGGGAGCCCCCTGCTGCCGGCTTTGTGACAAAATCGACGGCGCCCAGGTTCAACGCCTGCAGTGTCAGTTCTGCGCCCTTTTCCGTGTGATGGCTGAACACGATGGTCTTGATGTTCCTGTGCCGCATCTTGAGCGCTCTCAACGTTGTGAGGCCGTCCATTTCCGGCATTTCCATGTCGAGCGTTATCAGGTCCGGGGCGCACTCCGGAATTTTTTCCAGCGCAACTTTGCCGTTAGGAGCGGCGTTTACAACCTCCACTTGCTCGTGCCTGGACAGCACATCGCTGATCGCTCTGCGATATACCGCAGAGTCATCCACCACCATCACGCGAATGGGTTTGTTCATGTCATGCTCCCACAACTTGAATTTTGTCAAGAACCATATCCGGGGTAAAGGGCTTCATGATGTACTCATCCGCGCCCGCGTCCATGGCTTTCAGGATATTGCTCATCTTGTTGAGACTGGTCAACATGACGACTTTGGTCTCAGGACTGATCTCCTCCTGCCGGAACCGGGTCAGGAAGGTCAGACCATCCATTTCCGGCATCTCCCAGTCCAGAAGAATCAGGTCGAAAGTCTGCTTCGCCACCAGATTCATGGCGACGACGCCATCCTCGGCTTCATGCACCTCGTGTCCATTTTCTTCCAGAATGTTCCTGACCATCGTGCGGACGGTGCGCGCGTCATCTACGGTTAAAATCTTCATATCGATCCTTTGGCCGTGCTCGGTTTAAGCATGAGGTTCAGCAGTCCTGCGGCACGCGTTCACGCTTTCATCTCTTTGACCAGTTCCCGCATCTCCTTCGCCAGGTCGGTCAGGCCTTCCGCCTGCGTCTTGCAGGCAGCGGCACCGCTTGCCGTGTTCTCCGCGGCCTGCGAAACCTGAGTGATGCTCTCCACAATAGAATCGGCCCCGACGG
>CAZTNL010000180.1:0-6454 GCA_964614885.1 uncultured Calditrichaceae bacterium
CTTTTTGTTGGTTAGGGAAACAGGTTCTGGCGCCCGCAGAGTCCGTTTGCCGCTAGTTGTTTGCTCGTAACTCCTTCAGCCGGCTGTTCGCAATCCGCTGCCAGTCGGACCCTTGCTCCTGCTGCAACGCGAGGTACGCCTTCCAGGCGGCGATTTCCGCAAGCGGAGTATCCCCCTTAAGCTGGTAAACGATGGCAAGATTGTATCTGGCCTCAGCCAGAGACGGCTTGAGCCGCAGCGCGGTTTTCAGATGCTCCAGTGCACTTTCGAAATCGGCGGTATCGATATCGACGAGGGCAAAGTCATTGTAAACCTCCGCCAACTCCGGATTCAGCGCAATTGCCTTTTCATAGTAGGTCCGTGCCTGCTGCACATCTCCATCGAAAAAACAGATCGTGCCCAGACGGTAGCTGAGTTCGGCGTTGTTCGGCTGAGCCTCAAACGCTTTGAAGAGTTTTGCGCGCTCCCGGCGCAGCGATTCCTGTTGCTCACCGCCACGCGTTACGCCGACGGCTGAGAAATTTGCGGCCGAAACCGGACGCAGCTCCTCTTCCCCGACATGTAACGTGTTTATCGTCTCCAGGTAGTTCTGGATAGCCCCGGACACCAGTGTGTTCTGGTTGGAACCGAGCCGAGGCAACAAGGCGACGATGGCGACAACAGCCGCCACAAGAGACAACGACGCGTATGGATGGTTCGTGAGGACCTTTGGCAGGCGTAGCGACACGACGAGACGCGGCCACAAGCCGGCCAGGTTTCTCTCAGGAATCTCTTCCTTGCTCCTGCCCATACGGAAAAATTCTTGTTCGTGAATCGTTAAGCGATCGGGGACTTCGGTGGTTTTCAGAAGATCGAGGAAGGCTCTTTCTGCGGGTGTGATGGCAGCCGTGTCGGAGCATGTTGCTGAAATAAACTCTTCGAAACAGTCCCTGTTGGAAAGCAAATATTTGTAGAACCTGGGCTTTTCATCCGGGCTGAGGCACTTCCCAAAGAATTTTTCCGCCAGATCGAAAAAGTCGTCGGGCGGGCCGTAGCCAGGTTTACTTTGGGCTCCTGACCGTGACGCAACAGCTGAGCAGAGCTTGCGAACATACGCTAGCTCCTCTTGACAACTTGGACACGCATTAATGTGTTTTTCGCAGCGGGCACGGACCTGTGTCTCCAAGCCACCGTCGTTGTAGCGCAACAAGTCTCTGAAGCTCAAACACTCTTCATGATTCATGGATAACTTCCCATCAACTTGTTAAGAACGTTGGCTTTTTCTTGATAAGATCATAATGTCACTCACTTTGTATAGACACAGCTAAAGCCCCATACTTCCCAAATAAATCAAGAAATTTTGTCCTTTATGGCCATTTTCATCCGGTGCACAAGCGTCTCGATCGCGCTGGCGGAAATCCCGAAGTCATATTCCGTGGCCAACTCCTGCGATGAGCAGCCCACAACATAATACAAGATAAAGATGGCGATATCCCTATCCATATTGCGGCTGTTGTAAACCCCGCGCAGGGTTCGGTCCATGTGATCGATCAGATCGCGTTCATCAATGCGGTCGGTCATTTCGCGCGAAATCGGTTCCGGGTCGGTCCGCTCATAGCCAAATCCGTCATCGGACGGGGTGGCAGCTTCATAACGTTGTTCACGGTTGCGTTGACTGCGCGCATAGTTGCTCAGGAAACGACGGCTCACCACGCACAGAAAGGCGCGCATCGACTTGTCGGTCGTTCCGCGGAATTTTCTCAGCGTGCTGCCATCGTCCCTGATAAGGCGCATGTAGATCTCCTGTTTCAGGTCCTGGACCGCGGCTCTCGCCTCCTGAGAATCCACAGACCCGAAACGCCTCCGGTATTCCCGTGTGAGGAGGATGCTGATCAGATCGTCATACCGTCGCTGGAACTCCCTCCAGTGTACCTCCCGCTCCCCGTCGGTGGACAAGCAACCGGCCAGCAGCTCAGGCACAGAGAGATCCCGCAGCGACATCAGCAAAAATGCGCCGCCGAACAGCGCCAAGGTGAGATGGGGGAAGAAATGATGAATACCACTTTGTACAAACTGGGGGAAGAGCGCGGCGTTAAGCAGTAGCATGTCAGGGCAGCTCCTCAGGGCAACTATGCGTATTCAGTCCCTGGCGTGGGATAACCACGCTGATGTTAACAGCGCAATCAGCCAACTCTGCGTCTGGCCACTGCGCTCGCGTGTCCGCCCCCGGGTGACACGTACTTGCCCGCGCGGGTCCGGTTGACGCATTCCCAACTCAAAGATTACGTCTTTTCTTTCCGGGCCACGGCCGGATATAGGTTCAATTAGCAGTAAACATTCGGGTAAGATAACCCACAAGACTGAGTTTAACGATACAAAAACCTGCGATAAAAATCAAGTCCTATCTGGAACGACAGTACAAAAGGGCCCGGTAGACTGCGACACCAGAGAAGAGTCGCCGCCGCTAAAAATCGAAGAGGTATGTAAACTTGGCGGCAAGCGTACGATTGTTCGCCTGCAACGTCCCCCGGGTGTTCCACAGGTCACTGTAGACCAGATAGAGGTCGCTGCCCGGAGAGTGGATGTAGTTGAGCAGGATCTTGTTGGTAAAGATATGATCGAGCTGGTTCCATTGAACATCGGCGTTCAGGAACAACTTGTTGGTAAATGAATACTTGACGACCGCATCCACCAGATGGCCACCAAACCGGCCATTGGGAACGGGCAGGTCGATGCGGTTCCATTGCCAGAACAGGTCGAGTCCAAACTTGTCGTCGGGCCGCCAGGCGCCCGAGAGGGTCCCGCCCAGAAAGGTCCCGGAGTAGAAAGTGCCGGCGCCTATCTTCAATCTCGCTGAAACTGTACGGCTCTGGTCGGAGCCATAGCTCAGGCCGGCCACATTATATTTGTACACGCCGGCCGTGACCACCGCCGGCGCTTCCGGCTTGCCAAACTGGAAGGTCGGAGCATTGTCGTAGTAGTTCGTTACCCCCAGGAACAGGAAAGACTCGTCGTTAAACACCGTAAATATGCCCGGCGAAACGGTGCGATACTGCAGCGTGTTATCGTGGTCGGTTATCAACTCCATGTCATAGAGAAAATGCGTCTGCCGAATATTCATGAAATGCGGCCGGGGATTGTAGCCGAGCGACAGGAGATATTTGCGCACGTCGATCCATTGCAGAAAGCCCATTTCGGGATTAAAATTGGCGCCGATGTCCGTAAATGAGCCGAACCCGAAGTACTTATCGGTGCCCCAGGAAGCCTTCAGAAAAGTATTGGTGTCTTTCCCCTTGAGCCCGGGAGTCGATGTTTTCGCCACGTACCCCCCGAAATTCAGGTTGTTGTCAAAGGAAAAATCGGCGTCGACCGCATAGGTTCGGTTGTACCCGCCGCCCCGACGGTCCTTGCTCAAAGCCATCGCGCCAATCGCCGACCGCTTGAGAATATCGCGCTTGACGCGCAAGGCGGAAAAGTTGGTTTCCGGCACTTTCGAGGCGGCGTCATCGTTGGTGTACACCTCCAGGAGGCCGACCTCGTACGGCCCTTCCTTGCCGGTAAGTTTGGCGCCGCCCAGAATCTGGATGCCCTGGCGGGTCAGCGGGTTCAGGCCGATGCGGCGGCTGTGGAAAAGCAGCACGAACGGGTTGGAGGTCTCTCCTTCGCCCACCGTGAACACATCGAGACCCTCGACGAAAAACTCCCTTTTTTCAGGAAAGAACAAGCTGAAGCGAGACAGGTTTACCTGCTCCTGGTCCGCTTCAACCTGAGCAAAATCGGGATTGACCGTCACATCCGAGGTCATGTTGGGGGTGATGTGCAACTTCGCATCCAGCCCGATTTCAGAGAGATGCGTGTTATCGAATTTCCCTGAATTGAGCTCGCGCTGCAAACCTCCAACGGCGGCGGGCTTCACTTGCAGGCGACTTTCCTGTGCGATATCCGCCAGGCCTCTGAGCACTCCGAATTTAGATGGCTTAAACTTGCCGATGGTGTCGAAATCGTCGTCCCGGGAGATCGGCGCCCAATAGTCAGACTCCCGTTTCCGGGCGATGTATCTGGCGAAGTTGATGCCCCAGGTCAGGGTGCCGGACTTCTCGAAACGCAACGACTTGAACGGAATCGCCACCTCGGCGGTCCAACCCAGACTGTCAATCTTTGCGACGCTCGACCAAAGGCCATCCCAATCCCAGTTGATGTATTTGCCTTCTGCCTTTACTTCGCTGTCGCGGCGCGCACCGAGCGGATTCGTAGCGAAATAATAAGAGTTGCGGTGGTCGTGGTAAGTATCGATGATTATTTCGAAGAAATCATTTTCTGCAAGGTCGTAATCGCGGCGCATTTCATTCGCCACGATTTTCCCGGGTTTCCGGTCGAAGCAGCGAATGCCGAGATAGAGATTGTTGCGATCGTAGCAGACGAGCACGAAGGTCGGCTCAGAGGCGGGGTCGCCCTCGACAGGTTCTTTTTGTGTGAAAGAAGAAACCATCGCAGCGTTTCGCCATTCATTGCGGCTCAAAACGCCGTCCAGAGTTGGCGGTTGCGACACAGCGGAAACACGTATCTGGCAGGCAGACGGACCGCTGCCCGCCGCCATCAAGTCGGCGGAAGGCAACAAACAAAAGCACGGCACAAGCGCAAGCGTCTGGGCGGCCAAGGCAAACATATTGTTCCGGATGAAAACCATGCCCTCCGTGAGGTTTAACTTAACTATATAAAATATAAGCGATTGTCTGCGAAACGCAAGCCAAAACTGAAAAGCCGTAGAATTGGCCGCTGCCAAGTCGTATGTGGCCCTGGCCGTAGAGTCACATTGCAGAACCCAAATTATAGAGACGTCTATTCCCCAATATCATGCGGGCGCCGGTCTCCACGGCCGGACGTTTCTGCTTGACATCCGCACCTGAATTAGGTTAATTGGCTTTAGCCATGGTCGTGTTTCCACACTAACTGAAGCGAGTTTTGTTATGCCCCGGGAAACCATTCTGGTCGTCGACGATGAAAAAAACATCCGCCGGTCCGTGAGTCTCATTTGCGAGAGCGAAGGGTATGAAGTGCGTAGCGCCGCCGATGCGGATGAAGCGATGGCGGTTGTGCGGGAAACAAGGCTTGACCTGGCGCTCCTCGACGTCATGATGCCGGGCACGGACGGGCTGACCCTGTTGCGGAAAATCCGGCAGGCGCTGCCCGACATTGCGGCAATCATGATCTCCGGAAACGCCACCCTGGAAAACGCCGTGCGCGCCACCAAAGAGGGGGCTTTCGATTTTATCGAGAAACCGATCAGCAAAGAAAAACTCCTGCTGTCCATCAAGAATGCGCTGCTGAGCAAAGGGCTGAATGAGGAAAACCTCGAGCTGCGCAAACAGGTCGCTGGCAAATACGAAATGGTCGGAGAAAGCCTGGCCATGCAGGAAGTCCGCCGACAGATTGCCAAAGTGGCTCCGACACCCGGCCGGGTTTTGATCACCGGGGAAAGCGGTACCGGCAAGGAGCTGGTCGCCAGGGCCATCCACGAAAACAGTCCGCGCCGAACCAAGCCGTTCATCAAGGTGAATTGCGCGGCAATTCCGGAGGAGCTGATCGAAAGCGAGCTGTTCGGCAGTGTGAAAGGCGCTTTTACCGGCGCCAGCGAAAACCGTGACGGCAAGTTCGCTCAGGCCGACACCGGCACCCTTTTTCTCGATGAGGTCGGCGACATGAGCCTGAAGGTTCAGGCCAAAGTGCTGCGCGTGCTGCAGGAAGGCGAGTTCGAAAAGGTTGGAGGCAACAAAACCATCAAAGTGGACGTGCGCGTGCTGGCGGCGACGAACAAAAACCTGGAAGAAGAAGCCCGGGAGGGGCGCTTTCGCGACGATCTTTTTTTTCGCCTCAATGTGGTTCCCCTCGTTTCACCTCCGTTGAGGCGGCGCAAAGAAGATGTTCCCCTGCTCATCCGCTACTTCATCCAGAGATTTAGCGAACAGGACGGCTACAAACCGAAGAGCGTGAGCGATGAGGCGGAACAGGCCCTGCGCAACTATGACTGGCCCGGAAATGTGCGGGAGCTGGCAAACCTGGTGGAGCGGCTCATGATCATGAGCAACGCAGACGTAATCGGTCTCTCCGACCTGCCCGGGCACATCCAGACGCCATCGGCGCGCGTTGGCCTCAACCTGGAAGACGGCATGACGCTCAAAGAACTCCGGGAGTCGGTTGAACGCAAGTACATCGAGCATATTCTTGGCCAAAACGGCTGGAACATCAGTCAGGCGGCAAAAGCCCTGGATGTAGACCGGACAAATTTGCACAAAAAAATTCGCTATTACGGCCTGAAGCAACACTAACCCGACCTTTCCCGCCGAATCTCTATAGCGGGCCGGGCATCCTGCATCGACTCCGGCACTGTGCTCTTCGGCCGTTTTTTTGCAGTCCGATAATTTATCGCTTGCAATTTCCACCAATGATAGGTATAATTAAGTTACCTTATGAAGCA
>CAZTNL010000181.1:0-6453 GCA_964614885.1 uncultured Calditrichaceae bacterium
GTGCCCTCTGTGGCTCTGTGGCAAAATTCATGAATTAACCTGATTAACGAATCCTTCCCAGATGTGCAAGCAATTTTCGCATTACCGGAACCCTCTCCCGGAAACGGTGGGCAGCCAGTCTAGCGCCCCCGGGATGGGTGGCGCTTCTTGTCCAATTCCTTGCGCACAGCCTCGGCCAGAACAGACTGCGACACCGGTTTGCTCACAAATGAGCCTGCGCCGAGTTTCAGCGCAGCCTGCACCCGTGTGCTCATCGCATGCCCGGACCATAAGATCGCCGGTTGCTCAGGTTCGATTTCGAGTATCTGGCGGTACGTCTCAGCGCCGTCGATTCCGCGCCCCATCACCATGTCTAGTACGATGAGATCGTAGTGTTCTTCGCGGATCTGGCCGACTGCGCTTTCGCCGTCAGCCACAACATCGACCCGGTAGCCGAGGTGCTTCAGCAGGTTGCTGGCCACCTCCCCCTGGACCGGGTCGTCGTCCACCACAAGGATGCTTTCCCGGCCCCCCCTCATACCGCTCACGGGCAGCGCCTCGCCGGAAGCCACTTCTCGGACAATTGGAAAGAAAATGGAAAAAGTCGAGCCTAGGCCGGGGTGAGACTCAACTGAAATGTATGCGTCGTGGTCGGCTACGATGGCGTAGGCAACGCTGAGCCCCAATCCGGCGCCGCGGCGCTTCGTGCTTCGTTTGGTCGTGTAAAACGGATCGAAAATACGCTGGATGTCCTCCGGCGCGATACCGTCGCCCGTATCCGAGATCCGCAACGTTGCGTACTCCCCGCGTTGGACCGTCTGGTAGCCGGATAGCGGGCGATCGAGATAAGTGTGCTCGGTCGAGCAGGTCAGACGACCGCTTCCGTGCATCGCTTCTGCTGCGTTCCTCACCAAATTGACCAAAACGCGGGCGAGTTGTGCCTCGCTGCCCTTAACCGGCAGCATGTTCTTTTGCAGTTTTTCCACGACCTCAATCTTAGGGGACAAACATTCGGCAATAACGACCTTGTGTACCAGCGCATTCAAGTCCACGGGCTCGGGCGTGTAGTGGCCTCGCCGTCCCAACGCCAGCAGCTGCTGAATGATCTCTGTGAGGCTGTTCGTCCCTTTCTCGATAGCGTCCAGCATATCGGCGGCCGGGTGATGCTCGCCAAGCGTCTCACGGATCAGCGAAGGGTAAGCGGCCATAGGGGACAGCAAATTATTGAAATCGTGTGCGATCTGCCCGGCCACCCGGCTGGCCGCCTCCAGCCTTTGCATGCGCGCGGCTTCGTCCTGCGCCAATTTTGCGTCCGTAACATCCTTCAACAAGAACAGAGATGCCGGCACCCCCTGCCAGCCGGTTTCGCAGCGATTCAACTGTATCCAGCGGATTTCGCCGGCAGCGGTAAGCAGCCTGCACGGCCCCAACTCGGCAACGATACGGTGCTCTGACAAATACGTTTCTACACGCGCCTGGTCTTGCGGATGAATGAGGGTAAGAAATTCACGGCCGGCGAGCGCCTGGTCGTCGCCCCCGACCAACTCACGAGCCAATCGATTAAAAGCGCTGACATATCCGTCCTGCACGAGCAGAGCCGGCGCCAGCGCATCGTCGAGCTGTAGTCGACAAGCAGGTCCTGCTTCCTGCCGTTTTTTCTCTGATGCCTTCGTCTTCATGTCAACTCAGAGCGCCTCGTTCCACGGATAAGTCTCACATTTCGCGTATAGCGGTGTTCGAATCGCAAGGGCCGAAAATAACTGCTTGAAGACAGGGAAGAGCGGGTCTGACGGAAAGAACCAAAAATCACCTCACGGTTTGATGATGGTTCGGACACAATTCTAAATATATAGTAATTAGGGACTAAAGCAAGTAAAGTTACGTTTTTTTTACGATCTTCTCGTAACCAGCGGCGATTGCGCGTTTTCAACAGGCGGTGCGGCGCGCGCGGCAGTGGCAAATCTCTTGCAATTTTCAGGGCGCGTTGTTATTATGCGGTGAATGGCGAACGGCCCAGTCAGTCTGCTTTCAGAGTGTTGCGTTCCCTTTGTACGGCCCGGCAGGCAGCGAATGGAGTTGCAGGTGAAACAAAATCCAGCCGCGCCGGGTAGGATGAGTATGCTTCTCTCGGCATCAGAACTTTTTGAGAAAACCGGACTTTTGCATGAAACAACAAGCAACGCTTGAGCTGCAGAGACAAGTATTTCACCTGCAAACCCTTTACGAAATCGCCAGCGCGCTCAACCAGTCGATGGAAGTCACGCAGCTCTGCCGCGAAGTGCTCTCGATTCTCATGGGAACTTTTGGGGTTGAGCACGGCATGGCGCTCATGCGAAGCAACGGAAACTGGAATATCGTTGCGAAGCGCGGTTTCGAACAGAAGATGACACGCGCTCTCGAACACGATTTGAAAACGAAATTCAATACCCTGGCTCGGGAACAGCGCGCCGAAACTCTGCGCTCCTGGTTCCGTGGCGAAGGCCTGTGCCAATCCGAAGAGGGCGCCTGCGTTTGGAGCGAATTCAGAGGCCGGGAGCAGGTACTTGGCGGACTTTTTCTTGGCATGAAGCTTTCGGGCGATCCCTTTTCCGAAGGAGACAATGAACTGATCGAAGCCGCCGCCAGCCAGGTGGCCGCCCGCCTGGAAAATATACGGCTCTATGACGAGCTCAAAGAGGCGCAGGAACGGCTGCATCTGGAAAATATCGCCCTGCGCGAAGAGGTGCTCCGCGAGTACGAAGGCGGTAGAATCATCGGCCAGAGCGATGCGATTCGCAAGGTACTGCAGCAAGCCAGAAGCGTAGCCAAGAGTCCGACAGGGGTCCTCATTTACGGGGAAACCGGCACCGGCAAAGAGCTGCTGGCCAAGACCATTCATTACCACAGCCCGCGCAAAGACCGCCCTTTCGTTGCGGTCAACTGTACGGCAATTCCGGAGAATCTGGTCGAATCGGAACTTTTCGGTATAGAGGCAGGAGTGGCGACTGGTGTCAGGAAGCATGTTGGCTATTTCGAACAAGCCGATGGCGGAACCTTGTTCATCGATGAAATTGGAGACATGCCGCTCGCTTCCCAGGCCAAGATTCTGCGCGCCCTGCAGGAGCGCTGCTTCCGGCGTCTCGGGGGCACCCGGGAAATCTCAGTCGACCTGCGCGTGGTCGTTGCGACAAACAAGAATCTCGAAGAGGAAATGAAGCTCGGCAATTTCCGGGAGGACCTGTACTTCCGGCTCAGCGTGCTGGAGCTGCATCTGCCCCCGCTGCGTGACCGGCACGAAGACATCCCGCTCCTCGTCAACCACTTCGTCAAGAAGGTCAGCGACAAGCTGGGTATCCGTATTAAAGGATTTTCGGCTAAGGCGCTGAAGGCGATGAGTGAGTACGACTGGCCGGGCAACGTTCGCGAGCTGGAAAACGAAGTCGAACGAAGCATCACGCTGGCACCGGAGGGCGCGATCATTCAGCCGGAAGACCTCTCGCCAAAAATCGCCAGCTCGGATACGACTCTGGACCTGCCCGCGGCTCTTCGGGCGGACAATCTGAAAAATGCAGTAGAGATGCTGGAAACCTCTCTGATCAAAGAGGCCTTGCATAAACACCATTGGAACAAGAGCGAAGTTGCCCGCCGGCTCGGCATCAGCCGGCTTGGCCTACAAAAAAAGCTGGATCGTCTTGGCATCACAAAGCCGGAAGGTGAAACCCAAAGCCCATGAGCCTGAAAGCGAAGCTAATTATCGTTTCGGTATGTCTGATCGTCACCACGGTTGCTTTAGCCGGTCTGCTCGGCTACCGGGAATCTAAGGGCAAGTTAAAGGAACTCGCGCGAGAGTTGCTTGTCGCCAAAACTGATCAGGCATTCTCACTGTGCGCGCACCAGTACAAAACAAGCTTGCGGCCTTCCGAAGATCTTAAGCGGGAAATCGCGGAGCTTAGCGTTGCCGAAAACGGCTACATCGCGGTTCTGAGCGATGCTGACGGACCGCGGCACGGAGTCCTCGTCATCCACCCGAGCGACGCCGGGAAGTCACTTTACAATGAAAATTTTCCCCATATAATGAAGATTCTCGATACAATCGACGCCAACGGTCGGGTAAACGGCGACTCCGGGTTCTCGTACTACCGGCAGGGCACCTCAGCCCGGGGCAGGCAGGGACAAAAAAAAATTGGCTACTACAAATATTTTGCGCCCTGGAATTGGGTCATTCTGGCCACTGGCTATGAAAACGACGTCTACTCCAGCAGGGAAGAGCTGAAAAGGACGGTCTATCAAATCATCGGGCTCGTCATGCTGCTCGGTGTCCTTGTCGTCTATTTTTGGATCCGGCACATGTTCAAGCCTGTTCAGCAGCTGACTGAAATCACCAAGGAAGTGGCGGCGGGAAACTGGGACATTTCCATCGAGCACGACGCCAACGATGAAATTGGCGTGCTGGCAAAAGCGTTTAACCAGATGGTACGCTCACTGCGCGAAAACGCCAGAATCTGGCATGAGTTCAACGTGGCCCGCGACATGCAGGCGCAAATGCTGCCCGCCAGGCCACCGGACATTCCCGGACTGTCCATCGGGGCAAAATCGACGCCGACCCGGGAGGTAGGCGGTGATTTTTACGACTTTCTCGCCCTTCAGGACGGACACTGCGGCGTGGTCGTCGGCGATGTGTCCGGACATGGGGTTTCGGCAGCTATGGTCATGACCGCTGCGATGAGCGCTGTGCGCTTTGCCGCCGAAGAAAAGAAGCGGACGGATGAAGTGCTGAACAAAGTCAATGCAAGACTCAGCAAGGACATGCAAAACCACATGTTCGTGGCGCTGTTTTATGCAATTTACGAGCCGGAAACACGCCTGCTGCACTACACCAATGCCGGACAGACCATGCCGTTTCTGCTCCGCGCCGGTGAAACCTCTTTTCTGCCACAGGCGGAAGAGAGCGACCGCTTCCCGCTGGGAATCGTGCAGTCGGCACGATACGAGCAATTGACCATCGCGCTTCAGCCGGGCGACAAGCTCATCTTTTACACCGACGGCATTGTCGATGCCGTAAATGGCACGTCGGAGTCTTATGGCTTCCACCGGTTTGCCGAATCGATAAAGCGACACGCGGCTTTGAAGCCCTCACTGCTGACCGAGAATCTGATTTCTGACATGACCGACTACAGCGGCAAGCCGGGCATTCGTGACGATGTGACTCTGGTTATCATCGGCATCGGCTGACGCCTATGGCGACTGGATGAATTCGAATAGAGACATTTGGACAGCGCAATGCCGAAACAACAGAGCACAATAGAAATTCACATCCCGTCCGTTCTGGGGTATGAGAAAGTAGCGATGAACTCGGCCGCGGCGGTTGCAGAGATCATGCGCTTTCATAAGGACAAGGTCGAGGATCTGAAAACGGCGGTGGCGGAGGCGTGCATCAACGCGATAGAGCACGGCAACCGGCTCAAGACCAGCACAGTCGTTCTGGTCACGCTGAAAATGTGCAGCAAGAGCCTCGAGGTAGCCGTTCATGATGAAGGCGAGGGGCTCGAAGGTGAGCTGGCGAACCCGAGTATCGACGCGCAAGTCGAATCGAACGCGGACACGCGCGGATGGGGCGTTTTCCTGATCCGCAACCTCGTCGATGAAGTCGAGTTCAAGCGCGTCCCCAAAGGAGGCAACATTACCCGAATGGTTATCCGTCTTGGCGCCTGAAACACAGAATTTCGGGAAACCGCTTGCCCCTGACGCCCAAAACGCTCCTGGGGGCTACCCGGGGGCCAACTCAATCAATATGTGCTCTGGCAGGGTCGCCTGCATGAGTACCCGGAGTCACACAAACGAACCATGAAACATCCCAGACCTGATTTCAGCAAGGAAACGACGCTCGTCCTCACCGCAAAAGAGATGGCAGCAGTCGACCGCTTCGCCATCGAGCAACTCGGCATTCCCGGCGTTGTCCTCATGGAAAGAGCCGGCCAAAGGGTCGTCGAGACCATTATTAGCGAGTTCGGCGCGCCCTCAGGACGGCAGGTGGCCGTCATTTGCGGCAAAGGCAACAACGGCGGAGACGGCTTTGTCGTCGCGCGCTCCTTGCACAATCTTGGGGCCCGGGTCACCGTCCTGTCAACCAGCGATCCCGGAGAAAGCCGCGGCGATGCTGGCCTGAATTTGCGCATTCTGCAAAAGCTCGGCATTGCAATCAGCAAGTGTGAGAGCAAGACTTTGGCGGCCCTCGCAGGCGCTGATCTCATCGTCGACGCCGTGCTCGGCACCGGAGTCACGGGACCGTTGCACGGGCAAATCGCAGAAGCGGTATGCGCCATCAACGACAGCCCGGCGCCGGTCGTCAGCATCGATTTGCCGACGGGCGTCGAAACCGACACCGGTGCAGTTCGGGGCGAATGCGTGAAAGCACAGCATACCGTCACTATGGGCCACTTGAAACACGGTCTTCTGTTTTCGCCGGGACGGGAATTCGCCGGACGCGTGCACCTG
>CAZTNL010000182.1:0-6402 GCA_964614885.1 uncultured Calditrichaceae bacterium
TTATAAGCGGAATTTGGCCGCAACCCGAGTTCGCTCATGCCGTAGAGCACCCGGCGATGCACCGGTTTCAGACCGTCGCGAACGTCGGGCAGGGCACGCGCAACAATAACGGACATCGAATAATCGATGTACGATTCTTTCATTTGCTGTTCTATAAAGACCGGGGTAACGCGATCGCGTTGTCTTTCCATCTAAACTCTATCCTATCAGGTTTTTCTATACATCCAGGTTTTTAACATACTGGGCGTTTTCTTCGATAAATTTTCTCCGCAGCTCGACGTTGTCACCCATGAGCACCGAAAAGATATGATCCGCCTCGATGGCCTCTTCGACCTCGACCTGCAAATTTGTCCGGGTCTCGGGATCCATGGTTGTGCGCCAAAGCTGGTCGGGGTTCATTTCGCCCAGGCCTTTGTACCGTTGAACGGCAACACCATTTCCACCCATGGATTTGATAATCGCATCGCGCTCCTGGTCGTTATACACGTAATGTTCGCGCTTGCCCTTATGAATGCGGTACAGCGGCGGTTGCGCAACATAGACATGTCCCTGTTCGACGAGCTCCTTCATATAGCGGAAAAAAAAGGTCAGCAGCAGCGTTCGAATATGAGAGCCGTCGACATCGGCATCCGTCATGATGATGATCTTGTGGTAGCGAAGCTTGCTGATATCGAATTCCTCGGAGCCGATGCCCGTGCCCAGGGCGGAGATGATCGTTCGGATCTCCTCGTTGGACAGGATCTTATCTATCCTCGCCTTTTCGACATTGAGAATTTTTCCTTTGAGTGGCAGAATTGCCTGAAAGCGACGGTCCCGGCCCTGTTTTGCAGAGCCCCCGGCAGAGTCGCCCTCAACGAGGTATATCTCGCACTGCATGGCGTCGCGGCTGGAACAGTCGGCGAGCTTACCCGGCAAGGATCCGCTGTCCAGGGCGCTCTTGCGCCGCGTCAACTCCCGTGCTTTTCGGGCGGCTTCGCGCGACCGCGCCGCGGTGAGGGCCTTTTCGATGATGCGCTTGCCGACCGCCGGATTTTCTTCCAAAAACGCCGCCAGGCCATCGCCAAAAATCGATTCGGAAATGCCCTTCACCTCGCTGTTTCCCAGCTTGGTCTTGGTTTGCCCTTCAAACTGCGGCTCCATGACCCGCGCGTTGATGACCACGGTCAGCCCTTCGCGTACGTCTTCGCCGCTCAGACTGATGTTGTCCTTCTTGAAAAGGTTGTTCTTCTGAGCATAGGTGTTGAGCGTTCGGGTCAGTGCGGCCTTGAAACCGACCAGATGCGAGCCGCCCTCGTGCGTCTTGATGTTGTTGACATAGGTGAAAATGTTTTCGATGTACGAAGAGTTGTATTGCAGGGCGAACTCGATTTCAACATCGTCCTTCATTCCGCTGATGTAAATCGGTTTCTTGTGCAGCGCTTCGCGGCTCTGGTTGAGGTATTCGACAAAGGAAATGAGGCCGCCCTTGTAGAGAAAGTTTTCCGCCCGGCCCGTGACCTCGTCCTTCATCTCGATTTCGGTGTTCTTGTTTAGAAAGGCGAGCTCCCGCATACGCTCGACCACAACGTCGAAGTTGAACGTTGTTTTCTCGAAAATACTGCTGTCGGGAAAAAAGGTCGTCTTCGTTCCGTTCTTCTTGCTTGGACCGAGCACCTTGAGACCGCTTTCGGGCACGCCGGCTCGGTATCGCTGGAAATATTTTTTGCCGTCGCGGCAAACTTCAACCTCGCACCATTCCGACAGGGCGTTGACAACCGAAACCCCCACACCATGCAACCCGCCGGAGACCTTGTAGGTGTTTTTGTCGAATTTCCCGCCGGCATGTAGCACCGTCATAACGATCTCCAGCGCCGGCCTTTTTTCGGTAGGGTGCATATCGACCGGAATGCCGCGGCCGTTATCGCTGACGGTCACGCTGCCGTCGCGATTAAATTGCACATTGATCTTTGAACAGTATCCCGCCAGCACCTCGTCGATGCTGTTGTCGACGACTTCGTAAATGAGGTGGTTGAGTCCACGAGGCCCCACATCTCCAATATACATCGCCGGTCGCTTGCGGACCGCCTCGAGGCCCTTGAGTACCTGTATTTTTTCTGCAGTATATCCGGTTTTTTGACCCATAGCTTTTCCCATGTAACCGCTGACTCCCGTAAGAGTCAGATGTACTTAATATCCTTAATTACTCCCCTGGCAACCATCTTCCCGATCTTATCGAGTATATCATCCTTCATATAGACGAGCTCATTTCTCCATGAACTGCTCCTGACTTTGACCAGAAGAACGCCGTCGCTAACCCTTACGGGATCACACGCCGAGGCGATATTCTCTCCGACAATCTCAGACCACCGGCCCATAACCTCATACTCTCGTACGCGTCCCTCGATACCGAGCGAGCGCAAAAAGCCGGCGAGAGAGACCGCCAATGGCTGCGGTGATTTATTCCGGGCTGCACTCAATCTTGCCGCTCCTGACAAGAAATTTTCGGACTGGCGCCGCAGCAGAAGAAGCCAACTCTCCGGCGCGAAACCCGTTTTTCGGATCGGTCATAAATATCTGTCCCGTTCCCTGCAGCGCATCGAATACGCCATGCGCTCTTGAATCGTCGAGTTCTGAATAGCAGTCATCGAGTAACAAGACCGGACGCTCGCCGGTACGCTGCCAAAGATAATCGTACTCTGCAAGTTTCAGACACAAAAGCACCGACTTGTGCTCTCCTCTCGAACCATACTTGCGCACATTCAACCCGTTGATCGAAAAAATGAGGTCATCGCGGTGCGGCCCGACAAGCGACGAGCCGGTAGCGCGTTCCCGGGCGCGCAGCGCTTCGATGGCAGCATAAAACGATTCCGCCACCGTCTTTCCGTCCGTATTTGGAACCGTTGAATCAATATTGATTTCAAACACATCTTTCGTCCGGCTGAACTTCGAGTAGAGCCCTTTTACCTGTTGGCAGAAATCGAGAACGAACTTCTGCCTGAATGCCAACACCCGGCTGCCCGCCAGCACCAGCTTCTCGGTCCACGGTGCCAGTGCGGATTCAGAGAAAGAGCGCCCGTCCCGGCCACCGTGAAGAATCTTGTTGCGCTGACGAAGCACGCGGTGGTATTCCTGCAGATCCGCAAGATAGGAAAGGCTAACCTGTGAAAGCAGAATATCAAGGAATCGTCTACGGTCGGAAGGACCACCCGAAGTAACCCTGAACTCATCCGGAGCCATGATGACCACTGGAAACTGACCGAACATCTGCGAATACGCTGCCACTCGCTTACGATCGATCAAGATGTCCTTGCGGCCGTCTCTTTCATATCTGATTGCAACATTCTTCTCGATGCTGTTGTCCAGGCGGAGTGTGCTCTCTGCTCTAAAAAAGTCCTGTCCTTCTCTCAGCAGTTCCTGATTCCTGACCACCCGGAAGCTCCTGCCCAGACAGAGCAAATAAATCGCCTCGAGTAAATTCGTTTTTCCCTGAGCATTTTGCCCGCGCACCAGATTGAGGCGTGGAGAAAATTCTACCTGTGCCGACGCGTAGTTCCGAAAATTCACGAGACAGAGACTATCGAGATGCATTCTCCCTGCAATGACCTAGGCGTCGTTCAGACGAATCGGCATCAACAACATGAGAATCTCTTCCCCATCCGTTTGCTGGCCAGGGTAAAGAACTCCCGCGCTGACAGCATCCATGAGATTGAGTTCAACCTCCTCCGAGTCCAGATGCCGCAGAATGTCCATCAGGTAATTGGCGTTGTAGCCGACGTCGAGACTCTCCCCCGAATACTCGGCTTCGAGTTTCTCCCGCGCTTCCCCGCCGAATTCGATATCCTCGGACTGAATCTCGATGAGCCCTTCCGACAAAGCCAGGCGAATCTGATGGGTAATCGAATTCGAAAAGATGGAAACACGCTTCACCGACGCGCTCAGCAACTCGCGGTTCACCCGAACCTTCTTGTCGTTGTCGAGCGGAATGACGCGTTCGTAGTTGGGGAACTGCCCTTCAATACTCTTGCTGAAAATCGTGGTTCCCGCCAATTGAAAGACGACGTGATCGTCGCTGAGACGGACCCCGAGCTTTTCTCCCTTTTCGAGATTTTTCGAAAGTAGATTCAACGCTTTGGTCGGGATGATCGCTTCTGTCTGCAAACCGGGGACGCCGGAGTTGGAATCGACTATTTTTACCAGTCGGTGGCCGTCGGTGGCCACCAGCCGAAGCTCGTCGTCCATCACTTTCATATAGACGCCCATCAGGGTCGTACGCAACTCGTCGGTGGAAACCGCGAAAATGGTCTTGTCGACCATGCCGCCAAAGCGCTCGGCATCTATTTCAAAGCCGCCGACAGATTCGCCCACCGATATTTTGGGAAACTCCTCCTGGGACTCACCCGACAGTTTATAAAAACCCTTCTCTGTGTTGAGCGCTATCTTAAAATTCTCGTCTACATCCAGGTCCATGGGGATGTCAGGCAGCTCACGAACAATCTCGAAAAGAATTTTCGCCGGGATGGCGACCCCGCCGTCGCGCTCACCCTGAACCGCGAGTTTCGTAGAGATTGAGACTTCAAGATCCGTGCCCGTCAGGCTCAGATCGTTACCCTGCAAATCAAACAGAATGTTCCCGAGGACCGGGATCGTGGTCTTGGCAGGCACCACGCCAATAATGTTTTGAATCGCCTGGTAAAACTCTTTCCTGTTGACCTTGAATTTCATAAAAGCCTCTACCGGGTTAGATTAACACAAACTTGAATCTACTAATTTGTTTCTTATAAAACAATAAAATTTTATTGTTGTAGTAGGGTCTGTGGATATGTGGATATCTCGCCGGATACAGAGCCCAAGTTATTAGAAATATGAAACATGTCCCGCCGCCGATTCCGGAAAAAATCGTTGGCTGGTTGTGTATAAGTGGTGCAAAACGAGCAGGCCGTGTGGATAAGTTTCCGATCGGCGGCACCGATAGAGAACGCCGGGACGTTTATCCACACGCCGTCCAGAGAAAAAGCGTGCTTATCCACATGTTGCGTTGATAACCCCCGGATCATGAGATTTCGAGCTTTCTGCGAAGGTCCTCGATCTCATCGGCGACGCGTTTGTCGTTGGCCATTTGTTTCTGCACGCATTGGATTGCGTGGATGACCGTGCTGTGATCGCGGCCGCCGAAATGCAGGCCGATCGTTTTCAGAGAGTTCTTGGTCATTTCCTTGGACAGGTACATCGCAACCTGTCGGACATAGGCAATCTCCTGCTTCCGGGTTTTAGCCCTCAGCAAATCGTCTGCTATATTGTAGTGCTCACTTACGGTTCGCTGAATTTCCTCGATGAGAAGGTTCTTTTTCTTGCGCAGGCTGAGATTTTTGAGGACATCCTTTGCGACATCCATCGTGATATCCTGCCCGTTCAGCGAGGAGTATGCGAGCAGACGGATGAGGGCGCCTTCGAGTTCGCGAATATTGGAAGTCACGTTCGTAGCGATGAATTCGATGATCTCGCCCGGAAGAACAATGTTGCTGTCCTCGGCCTTCTGCTGCAGGATGGCGATCCTGGTTTCCAGGTCCGGCGGCTGGATGTCGGCCACGAGGCCCCACTGGAAGCGCGAGATAAGCCGTTCTTCGACACCCACGAGCTCCTTTGGCGGCCGGTCCGAAGAGAGGACTATCTGTTTGCCGGCATTGTAGAGCGCGTTGAAAGTATGGAAAAATTCTTCCTGCGTTCTTTCTTTATTGGTGAAAAATTGGATATCGTCGACCACGAGCAAGTCTACGTTTCTATAGATGGAGCTGAACTCGGTGGTTTTATTGTTCTGTATGGAGTTGATGAATTCTATTGTAAATTTTTCACTGTCCACATAGCGGGCGCGTTGGATCCGGCCATTCTGCAGGGTGAAATTAGCGATGGCCTGGATGAGGTGCGTTTTCCCGAGACCGACGCCGCCGTAAATAACCAGAGGATTGAAGGTTGTTTTTCCGGGAGATTCTGCCACGGCCAGGGAGGCGGCCCGGGCGAACTGGTTGTTCGCGCCTTCAACAAAGTTGTCGAAATTGTACCGTTCGATGAGATTGCTAGCCTTTTCCATCTTTTTTACCGGCCTTTTTCGATCCATGGAGGGCATACGCGAAAGCTCCGACCCCGATTCGCTGACATCAATCTTATACACGAGTTCGGCGCGGTCCCCAAGGACTTGCAGCAGGACCCTCTTGACGAGCAGGCTGTAATGTTCCTCGAGCCACTCGTAGAAAAACTGGCTTGGCACCCTTATGGTCAGCGTCTGCCCAATAAGGGAAACCGGGTGGATCGGCTGGAACCAAGTGGTGAAGCTCTGTGGATTGATCTGATCGCGGATCAGTGACAGGCACTGGTTCCAGGCGGCCTCGTAATGAGAGGTCGGCGGGGAAGGGGGAAGTTGACCGGTGG
>CAZTNL010000183.1:0-6391 GCA_964614885.1 uncultured Calditrichaceae bacterium
TATAACGTCACTTCATTCTTCAATGTTATGTTAATTATTATTTATAATGCATACGACGGCATACGAGCTTTATGAATGAGCCTGGAGATCAGACGTGTGCTCTTCCGATCTAATCAGTGTGCGTTCGAACATGCCAGGCAGGCTGCCGATGGAAATATGCGGTCGCCCGTCAAAGGTCAGGCCGTCGTACGCTTCATCGGAAATGACCCAGAGATTTCGCTCTGTGGCGAAGGCTGCAATTTGCCGTAACTGCTCACCCGACAACACTTTTCCGCTGGGATTGTTGGGTGTGTTGACGCAGATGGCCACGGTCTTCTCACCGGCAAACTGCGCGAGATAGGCGGCGACATCCAGCTCTGGGTACCGGGATAATTCAAGATAAAACGGGATGTCGATGACCCGGCCCCCCGCGAGTTTGACCATGCCAAAGAAAAAGGGCCATGCGGGACTGAGGACGAGCACTTCCTCGCCCGGATTTACCAGGCTCATGACGGCAACGCTCAGCGCGTTGGTGGCACCGCAGGTTACCAGGATGTTGTTGCGTTCCACCGGCAGGCCGTTGTCTTCGCCCAACTTGTCGACCAGCGCGTCTCTGAGCGAAGCGATGCCAAAGGTGTTGCAGTAGCGGTTGCTCTCCGGGTGGGAGTCGAGCAGCTCTTTTTGCACCGGCAGGGGATAGTTCACCGGCAGATGCGTGTCACCGATGTGTAGCCTCACTATCCGATCGCCCTGCGCCGCGATACGGGGCGCATATTTTTCAAATACCGACCCGGTGATGTCGTCCACGCGGGAGGAGGAGTGGGGGAATTGGGGCATGCGATCGGTCTCCGTTTCGTCATTCGGAAAGAGGATCAGACTCTTGACTGACTCCGGACTTCGGCATATGCAGAGCCGGCGCGCCATCTATCCCGAACAGCTCTGTTTGCATCGCCTTGTTCACGGGCTCCGGCTGAATCGGTGTTCGGCGGGCACTCCCGTAAGAAGCCGTTGACGGGTCAAAGCTTTCCAAGTTGATTGCACGCGCTCCCAATTCGATCAGCTTCTTATTGCCCGGCGGCATTGTTGAATCCTCTCGAACCAAGAGTGGAGACCACCGGTTTTTCAAGTTTTCGTTTGCCCCAGTCCAGGTCCCTCCCTTTAGATCTGATGAAACGACCAAACAAGCATCGCTCAAAGCATAAATGTACTTGTTGCGGCCCATGGCGGCTCCTACACTGAAACCAGCCTCCGGATTGTACGGCGATACCAGCGCCAGGTTATTACTTTGTATCGCTTCACGGTATTTTCTTGATAAACTTGCCTGAGCCAAGCCATGCCCTAATACACCAACAACCTTCCCTCCTTCTGCCAGCGTGGTTAGCATAGCTTGCGTATCAACACCCTTTGCACCGCCAGAGATTACTTGCACGGAATGATTGGCGCACTTGCTTGCCGCTTTGCGGGTGAAGACGAGTGCCGCCTCATCTACATTTATAGACCCGACAAAACCTAATCCGCCTTTGGATAATAGCGCTATATTGCCGGCCCCATATAGTATTGGAGGAGCCAAATGCTCAAGCTTATCTTTCAGACGCTTGGGATACTGCGGGTCACTTCGGCTTATTATCCATAAGCCTTTGTTGGTCCAGTGTTCGACAGTCAGGGCCAAAGATCCTCCCCGCATCAGGATAGAGCGGAGGCGGCTGGTCGTGATTTGTCTATTCTTAAATGCTGCGAGCTCAGCAATTCCTTCTGGTTGAAGTAGGTATGACGGGCGGAGGCCCCGTTTCAGGAGCCATTGCGCCAGCTGTCCGTATTCAGTTGTTGTGAGTGGTTTTGTTTCAGCATCCTCGCCAAAAGTTCCACACAATAATAGAATGGCTTGTGTGTCTGGAGTCAAGATATGTGTATCCATATTTTCTAACCCTCCGCCGAATTTGCCAATGCAAATGGATATACAGCACCCGTGCCCGCTTGGCGCAGCAACGCTGCAGCTACGGCCATAGTCCACCGGGAGTCTACCATATCATCGACAAGCAAAGCGGGCCCTGATGTGTCGGGTAAGAATGTTATCTCGAATGCCCCATCGAGATTGTGAGATTGCTGATAATTGTTTTGCATTTCCTTTTGTGGCGCGGTGATCTTTATTTTACGAAGGCATGCGTGAAAAGGGAGTTGGAGTCTGTCCGCAAGGCGTCTGGCAAAGTCAGGAACCAACCGGGGATGACTTCGAGCGGTGATGCAGGTAACCCAGCTTGGAGGTGGGTGGGGGCGCCAATACTCGTTTATCATTCGAGCAGATGCTTTTACCAGTTGCTCGCTGAATCGGTCGAGTTTCTGTTTTCCTTGCTTGACCAGCTCTCCCCAGCCCGGGTCACCCCAGCGGCAAAGAGCGTAGCCAACCTCAGCCCGCAATGTTTCGTCAATAGTGCCTGTCCCGCCGTAAACAGGAAACGCAGCGCCAGTCGGCCAACGTGTTCTGGGTTCGATCTGGATGTGATCACGATGTAAGAATGCAATCGCTTCCTGAACGTCATGCGGGTTTATCTGTTCTGATACGATCTGATGTTTCCGGCAGGGCGCGCACCGTCCGCAAGGTCGAGCGCTAGGGTCGTCCAGGGCTTGCTGAAGATATTGCATTAAACAACTCGAGCGGCGCAAATAATTTGTCATCTGGGTTTGTTCGGCTCGGCGAATCTTTGTCAATTCGAGGATCTTTCTCTGGTCGGCGACATAGGAAACGGGAGTTCGATACCAGACTGAGCCACGTTTTTCAACCGGTGAGGGAGACTCGACAGATAAGAGTCTGAGAACTTTGATGATTTGATTTCGTCCCAGATTGACCCTTTTTTCCAAATCGCCAAGAGAAAGGCCATCAGAGTTTTCCAGGTTCGTCAAGATGACCTCGGTATGCCTTTCGGGGGGAAATGCCGTTTCAATGAAATAGTCAACAATTTCGTTGTCTTCCTCGCCGCTGAGCAAGATACCGTAAGCCCTGTCGATGGCCCGGCCTGCCCGACCAACCTGTTGATAATAATGTACTACCGAGCCGGGGCGTTGAAAATGAATTACAAAGCCCAGGTCGGGTTTGTCAAATCCCATTCCCAGCGCAGTTGTCGCCACTAATGCCTTCAACTCGTTGGTCAACAAAGCATGTTCCAGGTTCGCCCTCGAAATGCCTTCTCGCTTACCACCATAATAGGCATCAGCAGCAATTCCGCGAGACTGAAGCCAGCCAGCCAACCGCTTTGCATCTCGTACCGTCAGAGTATAAATAATGCCACTCCCCGGCATCTTAGGCAGATAGTGGGCCAGCCAGGCCATGCGTTCGGCTTTGCTTGGTAGTACAATGTTCTGCAATCGCAAACTACTTCTGACAAGGGGGCCTCTGATGGTTCGTAAGTCTGGGCCCAGCTGTTCTGTTATGTCTCGTACAACCCGATTGTTGGCGGTAGCTGTGGTTGCTAATGTCGGCACATTGCGTGGTAAAGCTTGCACTATCCGTACGAGCCGACGATAGTCAGGACGAAAATCGTGTCCCCAGTCCGATATACAGTGCGCTTCGTCAACAACGAATAAACCCAATCCCAGCTGACTCATGGCCGGGGTAAGCACTTGCTGCCGAAACTGTTCATTCGCTAGACGTTCCGGTGATATCAGCAGCACATCTACCTCATTGCTGAGGAAAGCAGCCTCAATTGCAGGCCAGTCCTCTTCGTTGTCCGAGTTGATAGTGGCAGCATTTAGTTCAAGCCGTTCCGCCGCCTGTATTTGATTGCGTATAAGAGCCAATAAAGGAGAAATTACCACAGTCGGTCCTTCGCCAGACTCGCGAAAAAGGCGTGTACTCAAAAAATAAACAATGCTTTTTCCCCAGCCAGTACGCTGAACCACGAGCAGCCGGCTGCGTCTTCGGACAAGATGGTCAATGGCCTCCCACTGTCCGGCCCGAAAACCAGCGTCTGGGTTATCGGTAGCTATTCTAAGTAGATCGAGGGCATGATGTTTGAAAAACGACATTTCTGAATTTATTTCTTACTATCTCGATTTTTTCAGTAAGGACAAAATTCACAAAGTCAGTGCGTCATGGCCCTCGCGTTTCTATTCAGGAATCTGATTGGGCGGGCAAATCTGCGAACGTGGCTCCGGCCGGTTCTTGCACGATAACTCTTTGAATCTATTGACAATATAGCCTCGTGCCATAGTTGCGAACGGGCAACGTCGCGGAGCCCTTATTTAGATAGGGCTCCGCTTGGTCAAAGTACTACCCGTTTTTCCTGGGCCGGCCGCGGCGCTTGCCGGTGGTGGGGGACACCGACCGCTTGAGGGCTGCAAGCTGTTTGCGCTTGGCCTTCAACTCTGCCAGTTGCTTGTCTATTTCCGCTATCTCTTTGTCGATATCGGATTTGAGATCGTTCAACTTGTCAAATACACTCATGGTTGGTGCCTCTCGCTTTGGTCAAATACAGTTAACATGGCAACAATAATAGACATCCGTACCGTAAAAGTCAACAATTTTGCAGCGGTTGCAAGCTTTATGCAGAATAACTTTTCGGTGAAACCATTCTGTCATGCGAGCAGGATTCGTCGCGATATGGGACAAAGTCCCTCTAACCTCAGCCTGCCGAGCCAGACTCGGATTTCTCTTCCGGTGTGGATTCGGCCAA
This sequence comes from uncultured Calditrichaceae bacterium, assembly GCA_964614885.1. GTDB lineage: Bacteria > Zhuqueibacterota > Zhuqueibacteria > Oceanimicrobiales > Oceanimicrobiaceae > JAJDAG01. The sequence continues at coordinate 4,647 of CAZTNL010000183.1, forward strand.
TTGCTTGATATAGCCGGACCAGTCGGAATTTTCTTTTGAAATGAGCCCCTCGACGTTTTGTACGAGGCGCTGGTAGCGCTGCTGCTCGTCGCCGGAGTAGGGCCTGGTTCTTGTCTGAAAGAGCAGCAGGTGGTGCTTCAACGACTCGGCGGTCGTACGGTATTCCACCCAGATCTCCTGATACTTGTTGAGCGCCAGCAGGCCCGAGACAACGGCGATGGACACGCCCAGGATGCCGATGACGATTTGCATGATCGGGATCTCATGGAACCGAAGCTGCGCGAATCCGGTGAGAAACGGAATCATTGACGCGGCGACGATTTCAATCCGGCGCAGTATTTTGAATTTCGACTGCGCCTCCATGCTTTTGCGGTCGTACCAGCGCATCTGATCGAGCAGGCGTTCTTTCAGATACGTCTCCACGTCAATGGCGGTGCTCACGTTCTTTTTACCAGTGTCCATCTGTTTTGCTCGCGGCAATTGTTTCAAGTGCTCAGGCGCATTTTTCTACCTGAAATTGAAAACAAAATCGACAAAGGGCAGCCCCGGGAAGAAAAAGTCCTCGCCAAGCACTGTGACCATGGCGAGATCGACGCTCAGCGCCTCTCCCATGAAGCGCACACCAAGGGACGCCAGAGGCTGGTCGATGCCGGGGAAGATCCAGTTTTCAGATACCAGGGCAATCCGGCGCGACAATCGCCGCTCAAAGCCGATGATCACCATCGGCTTGTCGGCCAGCTCCTGGCTTGTAAACCCGTAGCCGAGGCCCGTGGTGAGGCTGGCGCTCGGGCCGCCGAAGGTGGCCACACCGTAGAGAATGCCGGCCCCGCCGGCGCTGGCGTCGAAGCTCGAGAGGAAGCTTACCAGCAGAACGCCGGCGGCGATGTTGAGGTTTTCTGATGATACCAACCCGAGTTTGGGCGTGAAATAGATGAGCTGATTGTCCAGTCTCACTGTCGGAACGAGCGAGATTCCGCCGCCGATGGTGATGCGGTCTGTAACGCCATAGGCAACGCCCGGGAAGAACAGATAATAGTCGGAAAAGTAGCCCTGTCCCTTTTTCAACATGCGCCCGCCTGGTGCAAAAAACAGGCGGGTGGCGTTCGGATTGGGAAACCAGGCTTGCCCCGATTTGCCCACTGCTGAAGCGACGCGTACCCGCTGGACGCGGCTGACCGGAATTTTGAGTGTGTCGAATTCGGTCACAAAAAAGACCTTGCCGGCTTCAGTTTTCAGGATGCGGCCGATGAAAGACGAGCCGTCTTTCGTAGTGAGAATCTGCACGTTGCCTGAATCGGCCGGGACAAATTGATTGTTTTGCGCAGCTGCTGTCTGTGAAAAAGCTTCTGAGCCGGCGCAACAAAGCAGCGCCAGCGCCATGAAAATCGTGAACAACCATCGCGCCCCTGGTCCGGTCATTTCGATTCCTCCTCCGAAGTATGGATTCAGGACAAGGTAATCCGCAGATTCAACACTTGCAACGAATTTGTTTGGTGGGGTGCGAAAAGCGTTTAGCCACGGAGTTACAGAGAAACGAGAACTTAGAGAAACTGTTCACCGCAAAATATGATTTTTCTGACCGAGATCAAAAAGCGACCAGGGCATCGACGATGAACTGGCCGTCCCATTGTTCGTCGAAGCCGTATTCGAGCCGCAACAACATGTTGTAAGGCAAAAAAATGTGCGCGCCCCCGCCCCAGCCGGATATGAAGTTGTTGGCGTCGAAGGTGGTTCCTGCCTGGTTT
>CAZTNL010000184.1:0-6379 GCA_964614885.1 uncultured Calditrichaceae bacterium
GTTCTCGGCCTCGTACCCGCTGACCCGTATCCCTGGAAAAACCAGAGGCCTCTCCTGGTCCCGATTTCTGCAGGGCGAGATCGAGCTCGGCGTCACGGCAAAACTGCTGCGGCAGAACCTCTTCGGCGAACACGGCTCTGCCACCAGTTTCGATTTGGGCATCAAGTACAGCCATGTATCCGGTCTGTTCAATCTTGGCTTTGCCTGGCGCGATTTGTCGTCGCCGGCCATCTCCTACAAGACAAATCTGGTGGCCGACGAGGTCCCGGCACAGGGCGTTGTCGGTGTTTCCGTTCGGCCTCCATTCACGAACATGCGCGGCCTCATGCTGTCGTTCGACTATGCCGTGGTCACAGCAGCCGGTCGGGATCACGAGTCGATGTTTGGCGTGGAATACGACCTGTCTGCTTTGAACTCACGCTATCCCGTGAAATTACGTCTGGGCTCGAACAGCAAGCACGAAGCGATCACGCTGGGTCTCCACTTCAGCCCGGAAGAGCTTTTCGGTCAGGATTGGCTGCCGTCCGGAGACTGGACCTACGCCGACACCCGGAGTGATTTCGACGCCGCCGGCGCCAGGTACTCGTTCTCATTGGATCGCAACCCGTTTACGGCCAGGTACTGGTACCTGCGCGCGATGACCCGATTCGAAGAGGTTGCAGGGCAACGCGCTTCAGAGCGGTTCGCCGATGGCAACGGGACCGCGCGTCTGTTCCTGAACGCCGAGGAGGCCAAAAATCCGGACAAGCGCGCCTACCGCTATGAAGCCGCTTTGCGGCTGGCCGACATCGGCTTCTTGCGCGCCGTGTCCGGACACAAAATTGTCGGCAGAGAACAGAGCGAAACCCGGAACAAGTTTAGCGGGGTGGCGCGCGACTATGCGAGAGACATGGCAAAGTACCTGCGTCAGGATTTTGGGAAGCCGGAGATTGACACGGCCACTTATTTTCGCTCCTTCCTATTCTATGCACAGGCGCTCGTGCTTGCGGGCAGGCCACAGGAGGCCGGCGCGGCCTGCTCCGCCGGCGGCACGTCCTGGGGACGCAGAAATGACCTTCGCGACCCGAAAGCAAAGGATGGAAACGAAGAAGCCTTGCATCACCTGGATTACATTCAGGCTTATGCCGCTTACAGCGCCGCAGCCCAGGAGCAGGCGGTGCAGCTACTGGAGAAAAACCAGGGCGCCAGCCTCGCGCAATTCCTTCTGGCTCACATCCGCTTTCTGCAACACGATTATCGAGGCGCACTGCAACTGCTCGATCTCATCGACCTGAACGACACACAGTTTCCGGAAAATGTCTATCTGCCAATCACCGAAGACCGAACCTTCGGGGATGAGGTGCTCTTTCTGAAAGCAGCCTCAGCCTACAGACTGGCCGGCGGGCTGGCCAGAATCGGAAAGATGATCGCCGCCTTTGCGCAGGTGCCACGTTTTTTCCCGAATTCAGATGTGGCCAAATTTCTAACCAACGGCGCCGCCATTCTCGACCAGATGATCGCCCTGAACGAGAACGGCGACCCGGAAAAAGTTGCCGCGCTCATCGAGAGCGCGATCGTCTCATATATCAAAACGTTTTCAGGGGGAACCCTAGTAGAACAATATTACACTCTAAACTATCGCTAAAAACAACAGCTGTAACTTAACGAGGTGCAACGCCATGAAGCGAAGACGAACCGACTCCTACATCTACCTGATTCTGATGGTCTGGATGAGTTTTTTGCCCACGAAGGGGCGCGCTGAGGCAGAACCTGCGGCGGGCATTTACGAGATTTCGATTTCGAACATCACCTACGAAAAGGTGCACACTAGCTGGCTGCTCATTCCAACCTCAGTCGACCTGCGCGTGAGCTGGCAGGTTACGACCAGGGAAACCGTGCAGCAACGGCGGCAGGAGGTCGCCCAGCGCCCCCAGGATCTGCCGTTCGTTTACGAAGTGTCCGTTACAAAGAAAGGCGTAAACACCCAGCCCATCCTGCTCAAGGTCAGAAGAACCGACTCGGTTGTTGCCCGCGGTTTGCAAGTCGGTGACCGCTATTCGATCCAGGTTCGCGTGCTCGACGAAAACGGCATCCAACTGAGCGCTTCCGACGCCTCGACCATCCTGGTCGGCAAGGATGAGACCGGCACATTTTCCGGCCTGAACAACCGGAACTGGCTCTACTATGCCCATCCCGGCCGGTGGCAGCTTGCCGCCATTGGCAAGACGGCGATCTACGACCACTCGACCACGCTTGGAAAAGCGGCTTTCATCTTCCTCTCAGTTACCTGTTTTTTCAGTTGCCTGATTCTCGTGTTGTACGCTTCGAGGACACTGTATCTGGGCAATGTCTTTCCGTACAAGCGCTCGACGAACGGCCTGTTCTGGTCGATGTTTTTCAGCTGCGATGTGTCCTACGAGAACCGCCTGACGAACAAGTTCCGCTTTGTCCTCAACGCCTGGGAGATGACCGCGAAGAAAAGCAAGTTGGCGGCGGACAAGGCCGTGAAGAGCATCCCCGAGGGACTGAGCTCCACTGAAAAAATGGCGTCTATCGATGTCGCCTGCATGGAATACTGGATGACCGACGGCGACCGCGCAATCGGCACGATCGAGGATATCATGTCCTATCCGTACGACACCCACAGGAACGGCACCGTGAAGAGTCCGGATGACCTGCTGACGGAGTTGGTGATCAAGATAGAAGACAGTTTCCATGAAATCGTTCACGACGGCAACGCTGAAGAGTCTGGGAACGGCGCGTACAAGGAAGACATGAACACGCTGGTCGAAGAAATATACGAGCCGGTCTCTTCCGGAAAGAACCTGCTGTCACGGCTGAGAACATGGCTGCTGCGAAAAGGGGTCCTGGAGCTCAAGAAGGGGCTTCGCCCCTTTCCGACCAGCCGCATCATCCACGCCGGTCTCGGCATTCATCGCATCAACGGCTACCGCTGGCTGAAGCCAACCGAAGAGGTCAAGCGGGCGTTCGAAGACCGGGCGTCCAACGAAATCGAACTGCTGAAGCGAAAATCCAAGATCGAGTGGTTCTGGAACTACGGCGCGCTGGCGCCACTCGTCGGGCTGTTCGGAACCGTGACCGGCATCACGTACGCCTTCCAGCAATTGGCCGGGGGTATGGCCACCGCCGATTTCACCAACACCATCGAACTGCTGAGCAATGGCATTTTCGAGGCGCTCTGGACCACGATCTTCGGTCTGGCGAACGGGATCTTCTTCGTCGTCATCTATTACTACTACAAGCACAAACTGGACTGGATTTACTCCAAATGGGAAGCGATCTACGTGACAATTACAGAGAAACTGTAGACGATGGCCTTTAAGCGCAAGCAGGAACCGAGAACGCTGGAGCTGACGAGTCTCATCGACATCGTCTTTCTCCTGCTCATCTTTTTTCTGGTGTCGTTTGCCTTTTCCATCAGCGGTGACGCTTCGAACGCCACGGCCTATCCGGATCTCGATCTGCCGAGCGCCATCGATGAACCGCCGGCGTTGACGACCGATGTGCTGCAAAATCTGATGATTCAGATAGTTCCGGACACGGCGCGGGCGAGGTATGCCCGTACGGTCTACGTGCTCTGGCCGTCGTTCAGTGACACCGTTGTCGTGACCCGAAGTCGGGCACTTCGAACCGCCTTACACGACTCGACGTTTGCCTCGTTCGAAAGCGGGTTCCTGCAACTGAATGACGACGGCTTTCAAAGACAGCCCGCGAGCAGGCTGATCGCCAAATCGATCGCCAGGTATGCGCGGACGAGCCGGCGCTCCGTGCGGCGGCGCCCCATCGTGGAGATTCGCGCCGAGGCCAACACCGAATTTAGGATCGTCAATTTTATCATGGAAGAGTGCGGGCGCCACAAAGAAATTGCGCCGGAAATGATCATTCGAACGGCCCTTTAGCCGCGATAATCTGAGAGCATCCCTCGATGGCATTTAGAAAAATAGAGACGGAAAATCGCCGAATTCAGCTCGTCTCATTGATCGATCTGATCTTCATTCTGCTCATTTTTTTCATCATCACCAGCATCCTGATCAAGGTGACGCGCGGAGAGGCGAGATTGTACGTTCCGCTGCCCAAGAACGAAGCCGGGGAGGCCCAGCTCCTCATCCAAATTCTGGGACCTGATTCCTTTCTCTGGCTGGATCATACGGCGATCGACACGCTCTACACCTATGGCCGGCGCCTCAAGCTGCGGCCCAGTCCGGAGAGCAAAATAAATCTGCTGCTCGCCAAGATGGTCGTAGATTCCAGGGGGCTGAACGACCGGATAGAGAGACTGGCGCTCGAAGCCGGCCGACAGCGCCAGAAAACCTATTTTGCCGTCATCCGGTGCCCGGAAGACCAGCCGTATTACTACGCCACCGATATCATCCAGAAACTGGCGCCGGTTCCGAACGTGGAATATGGCTGCGTCGCGGGCTCGATTGAAGACCTGAAGCGAGGTTCCAATATAAAACTCGAGGCGAACGTCCTGACAATCGATTTTTAGAGCGGATTTTATGATAAAACGTTTTCTCAGATACGCCACTTTTTTGATGATCGCTCTGGTCGTCGTGCTCGGGGTCTACCGGCAGGTCCTTCTGTCGCAAATCCCCGATGCGAAGAAGATCATTCCGGTGCGCATGAGCCGCGACGATGTCCCGATCCCGAGACGGCCGGGCACCAAAGGCATCCGGATCGTCGGGCCGCCGCGTCAGGTGCTGCGGTTCCAAATCGATTTCACCAAAAATCCGGAGCCGCTCGACTGGCAATTTCTGGAACGCACGGACCGGCGCGCCGATGTCATCGTTGAAGGCGCTATCGATGCCGGCGGTCACTTCAGTATCGCCAAACTTCATGACAACGGGCACCCGCAGGCCGGTCACTACATTCGGCAGGTGCTCAGCACCTGGAAATTCAAACAGTACAAAAAAGGCACTATCCGCTACTATTTCAATGTCCCAACCCGACAGGAAAACATGAAAATACAGATAGATGCCCGCGGCCTGCAAAGGAATCTCAAATTTGTCGGCGACGCCGATGTCGTGCAAACCGGTGTGCTCTGCTACGCCTTCGGCATCCTTAGCAAGAACATAATGGTGGTGAAGTGACCATGAAAACCAGCTCGTTCCTCCGGAGTTTCATCGCCCTGCTCATCGTCACCGGCTCTGCCACAGTCGGCCTTTGTCACGATTTTGTACAAGGCATCATTCTCTACAACCACGCCCAATACGATTCGCTCATTGACAATTTCGTGCCGCGCTTTCTGGAAACCCATCCGGACGAGCAGGGACTGGCCCACTATTTCCTGGCCGAAGCCAGCTACAACAAGGGCCTGCAAAGCACCTCCGGCAATGCGGCCGCTACGGCTTTTAAGACGGCGTGGCGCGAGTTTCAAATGGCCGCCGCCAGCCCGGATTTGCGCCGCTCTTTTCCTGAATACGCCAGCTTTGCGCAATACAAGCTCGGCTGGTGCTCGTTTCGTCTTGCCGAGCTGGACGACGAGCCCGAAGACCTCTACCGCCGGGCCTTTAAAGAATTCAACGACATGCAGCCCGAGGCGCCCGATTCTTTGCTGCTCTTTTCCGACTACATGGCCGCCGAAAGCCTTCTGCGCGAAACCGGCGACGCGCTCTACGCCCTCGGCAGCCGGGACCTGGATCCCGAACTGCGAAACCGGGTCAGCGCCACCTACAAAACCGTCACCGACCTCTATGACGGGATGCAGGCCCGCGGGCGTTCGGAGAGCTCGGCGTTCGACCATTCCCGAATTCTCGAATGTGTGGCCCTGCGCAAAGCAGCGCTGACTTCCGTTTTTGCCGGCTACTACCAGGGCCTCGCAGCGCTGGCTCCCTCTTCCGGCGAAAGCGCCAGCCTCAAACAACAAGCCGGGAGTGTCCTCGCAGATGCGCGGTTCGCGTCATTGCAAAAGAATCTCTCCCGACGGTCGATCTTTCGCCCCTACCTGCCCTATCTCAAAATGACGCACCATCTCATGCGATACCAACTGCGAAAGGATGAACAGGCAAAGCAGTCGTTCCTGCAGGAATGGAATCAACTTCGCGGAAGCGAGTTCACCGCGGAAAAATACTTCCGCATTGCCGGCCTCAATCAGGCGGCCTTCGACGCCAGCGGATACGAGTCTGGCGGGCAAACAGCATACTACGATTCTGCCGCGGCCATCCCCGAGTCGTACTACTGGCTCGGATACCTGCAGATGATCCAGGGCAATATGGAGCGCACCCGCAAGAGCCTCGTGCGCTTCCTCCAGTTGCAGCAGCGCGGCCAGAGGCTCAGTGGCCGCGAACGTCTTCTGGTCGAGGACGCCACCTACCGCAAGCTGCTGCTCGATTTCGAACAGGCCTTTCTGGCGGGCAGCGCTGCTCAGTTGCGCCGGCTC
>CAZTNL010000185.1:0-6372 GCA_964614885.1 uncultured Calditrichaceae bacterium
GCCGCCGGTCTGAACGCCAAGCGCCTCGTAGCTCAGTTGCTTCAGATAACCGATCTCAAACGGTTCTTCCAGATAAAAAAAGCTGCCAAACGACTCGGTTCTGGCCATGACCTCCTGCGAGCCATACGCGGTCATGATGATGACTTTCGTTTCCGGATGCAGCCGGCGCGCCTCCAGGGTGAGTTCCAGTCCGTCGCAACCCGGCATCCGGAGGTCGCTGATCAGCAAATCATACGAGTTTTCCTTAAGCAGCTCGTGCGCCTGATCGCCGGTGGAGGCGCACTCAACCTCGATCACGGGGTTGGCGCTTGTAAGGCACCTGGAGATCGCCCAGGTGATATCCTCTTCGTCATCCGCCACCAGCACTCGTTTACAATCTTCCATAAAACACTCCGCAAACTCTCTGTGAGGGCGCTTCCGGAGCGCGAGGCTCACTATTCTGCCTCCCGTGGACCGCCCAACTGGCTTCAAGCAAACCACATACCAGCTATTGCCGTTGCTGTGGCAATGCCGATATGCGCATGGCACCCACCCCATCCGGATCGCTTCGAAACGCGCTTTCCTGCCAAATCCGGCTTGCATGCAAGCGTGTGCCAGATCGTCGGCGTCGCCGGACGCGATTTCATATTAGCGTCATAAGTTCTTTATTATCAGCATATAAATGTCACATGAACGGCAAGAATAACCGTACGATGGCCGCAATCCTTGGGCGCGACCGGCTCAAAAGGGATTTCGTCAGATGGCTTGTAAAGCTTGAGTAGTTTTACAAAACGAAACGAGCGGGGAGGGATAGATTCGGGCCCCGGAATGTCGAAGGGTGTAAATCTGGAGTTATTTCAATCCGGGTATGGCCGATAATTGACCAAAAAACAGTTACTGAATACCATAGTTTTTCATTTTTTCCCGCAAAGTAGAGCGCGAAATATTGAGCATGCGCGCGGTCTTGGACTTATTTCCCTCATACTTGCGCAGCACGCTGGCAATATGGTGCTTTTCCATCTCCTCGAGCGAATCTGCATCTGCACCGCCGGCAAAGAACGACCCCTGTGGGGAGATTCGGGATGTGCCTTCCTGCAATTCTAGTGGTAGTTGCTCGGACTGCAGTTCGTCGCCAGGGCAGAGAATGACCGCTCTTTCAATCACGTTCTTGAGCTCGCGGACGTTTCCGGGCCACCGATATTTCAGCATCTTGTCGGCTGCATCGGGTGCAATGCCCTTTATCTGCTTGCCAAACTCGGTGTTATTGCGATCGACAAAAATCTTGGCAAGAGGAATGATGTCTTCGGGTCGTTCGCGAAGTGGTGGAATGTTCAAAACCATGACTTTCAGGCGGTAATAGAGATCCTCGCGAAAGCTCTGCTGGTCGACACAATCCTCAAGATTGCGGTTGGTGGCAGCAATGATTCGCACATCGATATCGATATCCGCTGTGCCGCCGATTCTTCGAAACGACTGGGTTTCGAGAACACGCAGAAACTTGGGCTGAATCGACATCTGCATGCTGGAAATCTCGTCAAGAAAAATCGTGCCGTTGTTGGCCATCTCGAAGATGCCTTTTTTCAGCGTCTTCGCGTCTGTGAAAGCGCCTTTTTCGTAGCCGAACAACTCGCTTTCCAGTAAATTCTCCGGAATGGCGCTGCAGTTGATCTTGACGATGGCTTTATCCTTTCGCGAGCTCCAGTTATGGACCGCATTTGCCACAAGCTCTTTGCCGGTACCGCTTTCTCCCTGGATGAGGACCGAGGTCTTTGGCGTCGCCGCCACGATATTGATAAGCTTCTTGAGTTCGCGCATCGGCCGGGACTCGCCGTACATGTTGTTGTCCGGGAAAGGCCCGCGCTTGAGCCGGGAAACCTCCTTTTTCAGATTGTTGGTCTCCAGCGCCTTGGCAACCACCAGTTTGAGCTGGTCGAGTTCAAACGGCTTGGTCAGGTAGTCATAGGCGCCCTTTTTCATCGCATTGACGGCCGGGCGCGCGTCGGTCGAAGCCGTTATCATGATCACCAGCAGATCCGGGTCCTTGTCCTTGATTTCCGCAAGGATTTCAATGCCGTCCATGCCCGGCAGTTTGATATCCAGAAGCACCAGGTCGATGATGTCTTTTTGCAGGACGGATAGCCCGTGTTCGCCGCTAAATGCGGTTCTGACCTTATGCCCCTCTTTCCTGAGCACATCGGCCAGAGTTTTGCAAAGATCTTCGTTGTCTTCAATAATGAGAATGTTGGATTTTGACATCCCTTCTATTCCTCTGTAGGTAGGAGCACCTTAAAAGTCGTTCCCTCGCCAATCCGACTCTCAACCTGGATGTCTCCGTCGTGTTCCCCGACGATTCGGTAGACTATCGACAGTCCCAACCCCGAACCTTGCGGTTTGGTCGTAAAAAACGGATTGAATATCGAGTTCAAATTCTCCGGCCCGATGCCACACCCCGTATCGGAGAGAAGTACTTCGGCATACATGGCGGCCTTGTTGTGCAGCGGAAATGCATTTCCCCGGCGGTCAACCCGGTTTAGTGTGGTCATCTGGGGTTGTACCTGGAGAGAGAGATCCCCGCCGTTGGGCATCGCGTCGAGCGCATTCAGAAAGAGGTTGACGAAAACCTGCTGAATTTGGTAAAAATCGACGTAGACCAGCCGCAGGTCCGGGTGATACGATTCGATGTAGTTGACAGATTGGCTGCGCATGCGGTTTTCCATCAACGCAACGACCTCCTGAACGATCTCCTGAAAGCGATGAAATTTTCGCTGCGGCGCGCGCGGCTTCGCGTAGGAAAAAATCGTCTTCAGCAGGTCGTCCATCCGGTTGACCTGACGGACGATGCGGGAAACGTACTCGCGCCGGGAATCATCCGGTTCGATGTCCTCTTCCAGCGTCTGTGCGATGGTCTTGATGCCCGCGAGTGGATTGCGGATTTCATGCGCAATGCCCGACGCGAGCACGCCCATCGAGGCCAGGCGGTCCATACGCTGGATTTCAGCCTGCATCTGCTTGATTTGCGTGATGTCCTTGAATGAAATGATGGTGCCGACGCGCCGGTTGTGGGTATCGTAGCGTGGCGTCACCGAGAACCCGACAAAGATGGGTTGCCCATTTTTCCCGGGCAATTCCATTTCACGGTTGAGCAGGTTCTGGTTCGGATCATCGACATTCATCAGTAACCGGTTGCAGTCATCCGGCGAAAAGATATCTTCCAGGCGTTTGTTGAGCGTCTGGTCGGGATGAAAGCCGAGAATATCTGCAGCGCCGTTGTTCAGCGACGTTACTTTGTGCTGCAAATCGATCGTCACCAGGCCGGAGCCCATGCTTTGAATGATGCTTTCATTGAAATTCTTCAGCTCGATGATTTCCTGCTCCAAAGATTTCTTCTCGGTGATATCGCGCGCAATGGCGACACAACCGACGACGCGTCCCTTTTCGAAAATCGGATTGATATTGATCGAAAAATACACCCGGTTGCCGTCGGCATGGCTCATTCTCACCTCGAAGATGCTGGCCGGGCCGCCGATGACCTTCTTGAAGTGCCGGGCAGCACGCTCCACATCTTCTGGCAGGATCAGCTCGTAGAAACTCCGGTTGAGCCAGTCCTTCTTGTCGCGCCCGAGGATGCTCCCCAGCCGGCGGTTTATGAACACGAACCTGGCCTCGGGATCGAGGGTGAAAATCAGATCGCTGGCGTTTTCGATGAGATCCTGATACTTGTACTCGGTGCGCTTGACCTGCTCGTGTAACTCTTTGTTCTCGCGCCGCATATCGCTGAGAACAAAGACGTTATCGATGATGTTAAGCAGCTCGTGGTTTCCAAAAGGCTTCATCAGGAACGCACTCAGACCCAGCTCGAAAAGTTTGCGGCGCTCAACATCCTCTTCCGAGGCTGCCGTCAACATGATGACCGGTGTATCGCGGACGCTCGCGTATTGTGGCTCGGTCGCCATCATAGTGAAAAAATCGAAGCCGTTCATGCCCGGCATGTAGTAGTCCAACACGATCAAGTCGGGCTTGCGTTCGAGCAAGTACTCCAGTCCCTGTTCCGGCGACGATGCGGCTAAATAGGTGTGGCCGGCGCGCTTGATGATGATCCCGCCGATCTCCAGCATATCCGGATCGTCGTCTACGAAAAGAATGGTTCGGTTCTTCACCATTAAAATCGTCTCATGGTTTCGCTGCCCTCAGGATTCTTGCAAAGGGAGAGTGAAGAAGAAGCTGCTGCCGCGATTTTCCTGCGAGCGCAGCCACATGGTACCCCCGTGCATTTCAACGAGTCGTTTTGACAGGCTAAGACCCAGCCCGAGTCCACCCCGGTAGCGATTGACGCGCCCATCATCCCCGGTTGCGTTGCGAAAGATCAGCGTCTGCAACTCGTCGGAGATCCCGATACCGCTGTCGGTTACGTGAAAGCGAATGTGTGTATCCGTGCGGGAAGCGCCAATTTCTATTTTGCCGTTGGCGGTAAATTTGACGGCGTTGACGGCCAAATTCACCAGCACCTGGTAGATACGCTTGAAGTCGGCCTGCACGGCCGGCAGATTCTCCTGTGCCCTGGCTTCAAACTGAAGTCCCTTGAGCACGGCGATCGGAGCCACGGTGCCACTTGTGGCCTCGATGAGGTCGCCGGGCGCGCACGCTTCGTAATGCAGACGCAGCTGGTTGGTTTTCTGGCGGGAAAGATCCAGAATTTCCTGCACCATTTTCAACAAGTCGGACGCGCACGCCTTGATGTTTTCAAGAGCGGCAAGTTGGTTTGCATTCATGTCACCATACACCTTGTCCTCGAGCAGCTCGGCATAGCCGATGATGCCATTGAGCGGCGTCCGGAAATCATGGCTCACGTGCGAAACAAACTCCGACTGAATCTGGGCGGTTTCCTCCAGCTTCATGTTCATTTTCTGGATCTCGACATTGAGCTGGTGGATGCGTGCGTTCTTTTCCTGAAACTGTGATTCACTCAATCTCCGCGCCCGAATGTCGCGCGCGATGCCCTCGAACCCGGCCAGTCTCTTGTTCCGGACGATGGGCGTCATGCTGATTTCCACCGGAATTTCTTCTCCCGACCGGCAGCGAATGTTCACCTCCAGCTTTACATCGCAGCCTGCATTCAGACCAAGCTTCAACGTGTCGCGAACGAGGCGCTTGCCCTGCGCGTCGAGGATGGTGCTGATGTTCTTGTTCGCCAGGTCCTTGCGCTTGTAGCCGGTCAGGTCCTCGGCCTTCTTGTTCAGAAAGACAAGCTTGCCGCGCGGGTCATGAAAATAGATCGCATCGCTGGCGTTCTCCAGCAAGTCAAAAAACGACTGCGGCGTTCCGGATACGTCGGGGTTCGTGTCCGCGATGGCAGCGTCGCCCTCTCTCAGATGCACTTTATGCATGCGCTCTCAGCAAGTCGTTGCACGCCTGAAAGTCAGGATTTGGCGTCCGGTTAACCAATGACAGTCTCCTCCTGTTCGGCGTTCGTCGGAATTTCAGTCATCTTCGGCAGAGCCAGAGTAAACGTCGACCCTTTACCCAATTCGCTTTCCACCTGCAGGGTGCCGCCGTGCAATTCCACGATTTCTTTCACCAGAGGCAGCCCGAGTCCCGAGCCCACAGTTTCACGAACAGCTTCATTGTCCGTAACCCGGTAAAACTTGTCAAAAATGTGCGGCAACGCGTTTTCGGAAATGCCATAGCCGGTGTCGGTCAAGTCGATAAACAGTGTGTCGCCCATTTCCCGCAAACCTACGGTCACGCTGGCGTCGTTGGGACTGTACTTGATCGCATTGGAGAACAGGTTCAGAATGGCCTGCTCCATCATGTCCCGATCGGCCGAGACGAGCCCGACCGAGTCGCTCGCTGTAAACTCGACGGATATATTTTTCCGGTCCGCAAGCTGCGAATTAAAGTCGAGCACCTTCTGAATCAACATGCTCATGTCCACCGGCGAGGTTCGCAGCTGACTCTTACCCGACTCGATCTTGGAAATATCCAGAAACTTGTTGATGAGATCGTTGAGCCGGTTCGACTCTTTCAAGATAATAGAGGCGTACTCTTCGGACTGCTCGCGGGTCACCGAATCGTCGAGCAACAGCTCGCTGAAGCCCGAGATGCAGGTCAGCGGGGAGCGCAGCTCGTGTGCTACCATCGAAACCAGTTCGGTCTTCATCTTGTCAATTTCTTTTTCACGCGTCACATCGCGCAGCACGGTAACTACGGCGCTAAGCGTATTTCTTTCCCGGTCGTAAACTCTGGCGGCGTTGGCTTGCAACACGCGGCTCTTGCTGCGTTCGGCGGCCGGTAGCGTTATCTCGATATTCTCGATATCTTTGTTGGTTGAAGAACGGCTGTTGTCGACATAAGAGACTAGTGTTGCGTTGTCGACGGTGTCTGCGTGAGGCTGAT
>CAZTNL010000186.1:0-6334 GCA_964614885.1 uncultured Calditrichaceae bacterium
GGTCTGGATGACGCGAAATACGCGGATTTTCTCGAACACAGCAAAGGCACGCACCCGCTGGGCCGGGTCGGACAACCGGAGGAAATCGCCGAGGCGATTTTGTACCTTGCTTCAGAGAAAGCGGGCTGGATTACGGGAGAGACCCTGAGCGTGGATGGCGGCAGGCATCTGACTTGCGCGCGGTAAGGTAAAGCCGGTTCGTCCTGCCTGGGGCTACCTGATTTTTCTACCTGTCCGCAAGGGAAACATTCCGATTGCATCGTGGCGGCGTGGGCCTTATATTAGCAGGTTCAAAAGCATATTCGTATCAACGTGGAGGCAACGATTCATGAAACTCACATTTGCGTTGGGTTTGATCGCAATGGCCATCTCCCTGGCGGCGTGCGATATTTCCCCGAAGAAAGATGATTTCCAGTATCAGGTCGACCAATTCGCCGACCTGCGGGTTTTGCGCTACCGCGTGGCCGGCTTTGACGCGCTGAGTGTTCAGCAGAAAAAGCTGCTTTACTACCTCAGCCAGGCGGCGCTGTCGGGGAGGGACATCATTTACGACCAGAACTACAAGCACAACCTCACCATTCGTCGTACGCTGGAAGCGATCGTGCGCTCGTACGAAGGCGACCGCACGACCGAAGATTTCAAGAAATTTATGGTCTACACCAAACGCGTCTGGTTCTCCAACGGCATTCATCACCATTACTCTTCTGACAAGATTCTGCCCGGGTTTTCAGCCGAATATTTTGCCAGCCTTGTGCAGGGATCTCCCAAAGGAGACTTTCCGGTGATGCCGAATGAGACCCCCGAAGAGCTGGCAAAACGACTCACACCGCTGATGTTCGACCCGAACGTGGACGCGAAACGGGTCAATCTCGACCCGGACGCGGACCTGGTGGCGCGCTCCGCGAACAATTACTATGAGGGCGTGACCCAGAAAGAAGTCGAGGCTTTCTACGCGCGGAAAATCGACAGAACCGACCCGCACCCGCTCTCCTACGGCCTCAACTCGAAACTCGTGCGGGAAAACGGGCACATCCGCGAAAAGGTGTGGAAGGTTGGCGGCATGTACACTGAGGCTATCGAAAAGATCGTCTACTGGCTGGACAAAGCGGCCGGTGTCGCCGAGAACGAAAAGCAGAAAGAGACATTACAAAAACTCATCGAGTATTACAAGACCGGCGACCTGCGCACTTTCGACGAGTACAACATCTCCTGGGTTGAAACCACGGGTTCGGTCGTGGATGTGATCAACGGTTTCATCGAAGTCTACGGCGACCCCATGGGCTACCGCGGCGCCTTCGAATCGGTTGTCTCATTCGTCGACCCGGCCGCGACCAAAAGGATCGCAGCAATCGGCTCGCAGGCACAGTGGTTTGAGGACAACTCCCCTATCATGAAGGAACATAAGAAAAAGAGTGTGACGGGCATCTCGGCCACGGTTATCAATGTTGTGACCGAGTCAGGCGACAGCCAGCCGTCATCCCCCATCGGCATCAACCTGCCCAACGCCAACTGGATTCGCTCCGAGCATGGCTCAAAGTCGGTCAGCCTGGGCAATCTGGTCGATGCCTACAACGAAGTGGCCAAGGAAAGCGGTTTTCTGGAAGAATTCGGCTACAACGAAGAACAGAACGAGATCGAACGCAAGTATGGCACGCTGGGCAACAACCTGCACACCGACATGCACGAGGTGATCGGACACGCCTCCGGCAAGATCAACCCCGGTGTCGGCACGCCGAAAGAGACGCTCAAGAACTACAGTTCTACTATCGAGGAAGGCCGCGCCGACCTCGTCGCACTTTACTACCTGATGGACCCGAAGCTGGTTGAAATCGGAGTGATGCCCAATTTGAACCCGGGTAAAGCGCAATACATCAGCTACATCCGCAACGGCCTCCTGTGGCAGCTTAGAAGACTCAAACTGGGCGACAGTATCGAGGAAGCTCACATGCGAAACCGCCAGTGGGTATCAAAATGGGTTTATGAGAAGGGACTGGCGGACAATGTCATCGAGAAAAAGGTTAAAGATGGAAAAACCTTTTTTGTCATCAACGACTTCCAAAAACTTCGCACCCTGTTCGGCCAGCTTCTGCGCGAGGTGCAGCGCATCAAGTCCGAGGGTGACTATGAAGCAGCCAGGAATCTGGTCGAGACCTACGGTGTGAAGGTTGATTACGACCTGCACAAAGAGGTGTTGGAGCGCTACAAGAAATTGCATCTGGCGCCCTATTCCGGCTTCATCAATCCAAAGTTGACGCCGGTGATGCAGGGCGATGAGATCGTTGACGTCAAGATTGAGTACCCAAAAGATTTCACCGAGGAAATGCTCGACTACGCGGAAAACTACTCCTTCCTGCCAAACTACAACTAACATGAAGAATTGATAGCCACAGAGGCACGCATCGCGAGAATCCTGAATGCAACCCGCCACCGACGGTCCGACTGTCGGTGGCGGTTGCAGCTTATAGCAGGCGTGTGATTGAGGAAGGCCGAGTGACACATGGCTCGAACGAAGCTGACACTGCGAATACGCAGACCGCAATCGTCGGCCAGAGTGCGTATATATAAACCCTGAATAGGCGTTTGCCAGCACGCCAGACTGCTCCGACAATTTTGACTGAGGTTCAATTTTTATCGCTATGATGAAACGCTTAACAACACCTGGATTGCTCACACTTACGGCCTTGATCGTGGCGCTGTCTGCAGATTTGCTCGCCGCCGCCGAGCCCAACGGGGCGCGCATCGTTGGTACCATTACCGACCACCACAACCAATCGCCCCTGCCCTATGTCCAGGTCTATATTCAGTCTCTTAACCGAGGGGATGTGACAGACAACACCGGGCTTTATGAAATCGGCGATTTGCCGCCCGGCCGCTACGACCTGACCGTGCGGTTGCAGGGATATCGTGCGCACCATTTTTCCGACATCGTGCTCGCATCCAACCAAACCATCCGGCTGAACGTCGCCCTGACGCCCGCTGCGATCGAAATGGCGAATGTCACCGTGACCGCGACCCGATCCGAATCCGATCCGGCTCAGGTGCCACAGCTTGTTTCCATCGTCAGTCCAAGGGAAATTCGCCAGAGAAATTCGCGGCAAACTCCGGAGCTCCTGCGGGAAGAGGTCGGCGTTGTCATTCAAAAAACCAACCAGGGCGGCGGCTCCCCGATTCTTCGCGGGCTAAAAGCGAACAAACTGCTGCTCATGGTTGACGGCATTCGCCTCAACAACGCCACCTACCGGGGTGGAAACACGCAGTATCTCAACACTGTCGACGCCAGTACGCTGGAACGCATCGAGGTCGTGCACGGTCCCGTTTCCGCGCTCTACGGCAGCGACGCGCTCGGAGGCGTCGTCAATGTGATTTCCGGCTCACCGTCATTTGCCCCGGACTCAGAGTTTCGCTTCAAAGCCAACGCCGCAGCCACGATTTCGAGCGCCGACCATACGAAGTCCAGCCATGCCGCCGTTGCTCTGGCAAACGACAGGATCGCCTTCTTGATGAACGGCTCGGTTCAGTCTTTCGGCGATATCAGGCGCGGCGGCAACGGCGGCGAGGAACTGATGCGACGCCTGAGAAATGACCCCAGAACCGACAGAATATTGAACAAAACGCAGTCCCCCAACGGCTACAATGCCTACGATCTCAGCGGCAAAGCCTCGCTCAGACTCTCCAGCCTGCAACGCCTGACCCTCGCCACGCAACACAACCGGCAGGTAGATGTGCCGCGCTACGATGTGGTTGAAGCGCTCAAAGATTCAATTCGCATGTTCGACCCGCAGGAACGGGATCTGGTTTACCTGCGCTACACCGACCACAAGCCCAGACGCCTGTTTGACCTCTTCCGCGCCACGGTTTCAGCGCATCGCCAATTCGAGCGTCGCATCCGCCACAAATTTGGCAGCCTGACCGAAAGCAGGGAACAATTCAGGACGTGGACGCTGGGCGCTCAGGCTCAGATGGACAAAGACCTGGGCACGCACCACCTCGTCTACGGTTTAGAGCTGTACCGCGACCAGGTGGCGACCCGCTCCTCGAGGCTCAATACTGCGACCGGCCTGTCCGAACGGACTGCACCGCGCTTTCCGGACGGTTCGACCTTTCTGAGTTTTGGAGCCTACGCTGAGGATGCGTATCGCATTTTGCCTGCGCTCAGGCTGACTGGAGGACTGCGATTCAGCACGTTCAGGCTGCGCGCTCCGTTCGAGTCCGATCCGAGCAGCGACAGCGCTTTTGGCCAGGTCGTCCAGAACTCTTCTGCTCTGACCGGAAGCCTGGGACTACAGTATCACGTAACCCGGACCGTCAGCGCCGTGGCCACGGTCGCCCAGGGTTTCCGCACACCCAACCTCGACGATGTTACAAAACTCGGTCCCGGAAAGGGATTGAGCTTCTACGACGTCCCCAATCCCGAGGTCGTCCCGGAAAAATCGGTCAGCTTTGACGCCGGGTTCAAGGTCAGCGGGCCCGGCCTCCGTGCCAATCTTATCGGCTACTACAACCGCCTCACTGACTTGCTGGTTCGCCGCCCGGCAACATTTCGCGGCTCTTCCACAATCCTGGATGGAGGCGATACTCTGGCCGTGTTTCGCAAAGAAAACGCGGGACACGCCTACATCGCGGGATTCGCTGCGTCCCTCGAAGTCGGCTTGTCAGAGCAGTTGTCCCTCATCGGCAACATCACATTCAGCTACGGTCAGAACACGAGCCAGAACGAGCCGCTATCCGGCATTCCACCCGCTTCCGGACTTGTGGGCGTGCGCTGGCGCTCGGGCCTGGTCTGGACGGAAATTAATTCACGTTTCGCGTTTGAGCAAACCAGACTATCCGGCGAGGACGCGTTGGACCTCCGCATCCCGGATGGCGGAACGCCGGGCTGGATAACCGCTAACTTCCGAACAGGCGTCGATGTGACGAGAAATCTGTCGCTGGACTTTTCTCTGAGCAACATTTTCGACCAAAACTACCGGGAGCATTTCAGTGGTTTCAACGCGCCTGGCCGTAATTTTATGCTGGCCGGACGCTTTAGCTATTGATGAGATCGGATAGCGCGGTTCTGCCCGCCGAAAAAAACTCAGCGGCAAACGGCCTGGCAAGACAGATCGGAGGCCGGAACCGACAAAATAGCAGGATTTTTCATCTTTCTTATTGTTAGTGAAACAGGAAGAAAAAGCTTGCAATAATCCAAAAAATATGTTTTCTTTTCGTAATCTATTCGGCACATCACAGCTACAAGTTGGGGACTCGACAACAGAGACCACTTTATGTTGTGGATGGTGAATCATTTGAGCACCATAACCGAAAAATGCCAAATAAGTCCAATGCTCGTAGAAAAGGGAGTTTGGCATGGGGGACTTTGGTCCTATCCCGGGCAAACCTTTCAGCACTCCGACCATCTGTTCACAGGCTATCCGGAAGGCAACCAGTACGCCAGTTACTGGCGCACCGCGAACTGTAAGAGATCTTCACAGGAGGTATAAATCATGGCTTTGTTACTAAAAGCAATGTCCGTTGTGTGGGGACTTCTCGGCCTCATCAACCTCGTGCTTGACCCTGGCGCGGAAGCGACGGCCGGCACCGGTTTCTACCTGACGCCCCGGTTTAACGCCTTCGTTTTTCTTGGTTCCGCAGGCCTCGTGTTTGTGCTCGCCTTCGTGTTAGACCACCGTATGCGCAAGCTGGCAACGAAGCGGCCGGCACACAAGAACATCGATCCGAAGAATGAAGTGAGGTTGAGGGAATTGCGTCAGCTCCGCGGCCGCGGCCTGGTGAAGGGACGCGAGTACCGCCGGAAACGCGATGAAATCCTGAAGGGGCTGTAAAACCCCTCGGGTAAAGACGCTGCTCGACGGGCAGGTACGATCGAGCCACTCGATCCGTACCTGTCCCACTCTTTCTACCCCGGCCTGAACCAGCCCGTCTGCCCTCTACCTGGCAGCTAACCGGCTCAACGAATCCACGAGCTTCCGATTCTCCTCAGGCCGGCCGACACTGATTCGCAGTCCCCCCTGAGCTCCAAAAGGCCCCATATCGCGAACCAGTATGTCCTCCTTCGCCAGCGAGTTCAGAACTCTCAGCTTTTCGTCGGCATCAGAAAACTCGACGTACATAAAGTTCCCGTGCGTCGGTACAGTCGTCAAGCCCATATCCCGGAATTTCTCGAAGAGCAGAGCGCGTTCGCGGTCGTTTACGCCGGCACATTCTCCTGTGTAGTCGCTGTCATCCATCGCTGCGCTGGCGGCAACCGCTGCGAGTCGCGTGACCGTGAACGGCGTGCGGTGCGCGCGCAGCACTTGAATCACGTCGGGACTTGAAATCGCGTAGCCGATGCGCA
>CAZTNL010000187.1:0-6308 GCA_964614885.1 uncultured Calditrichaceae bacterium
TCCGCGGCCTGCGAAACCTGAGTGATGCTCTCCACAATAGAATCGGCCCCGACGGCGGCCTCGGCCACATTGCGGGCAATGTCGTTGGAGGTAGCGGATTGTTCCTCGACGGCGGACGCGATCGTGTTGGCGATTTCATTGACCTTGTTGATGATCTCCGAGACCGACTTGATAGAACCCACCGAACTGCCGCTGTCGGCCTGAATCTTATCGATCTTTTCGGTAATCTCCTCGGTTGCCTTCGCCGTCTCTTTGGCCAGCTCCTTGACTTCGTTGGCCACGACGGCGAATCCCTTCCCGGCCTCCCCCGCCCTTGCCGCCTCGATAGTCGCGTTGAGCGCCAGCAGATTCGTTTGCTCGGCAATCGAAGTGATGACCTTGATCACCTTGCTGATCTCCTGCGAGCTGCTGCCCAGGTTGGCGATCACCTGATTGGCCTCTGCGGCGACCTCGACTGCATTTTCCGCGACCCGTGCCGCTTCAACCGCGCGGCTGGCAATCTCCTTGATCGTCGTATCCATTTCCTCGATAGCCGTAGCGACGCCGCTGATGTTCCGGCTGACTTCTTCGCTGGCGCTGGAGACGCTGCCGGACTGCACCGATGTTTCCTCGGCGTTGCCGGCCATCTGATTGGCCACCGCCACCAGCTCTATCGAAGCCTCGCGCAGCCGTTCCGCCGCCTCATCGGTGGCTCGCTGCACAGTCATTTCTTGGCTTATGTCCTCCAAAGCCATGGTGTTGCCGACGTAGCTGCCATCGAGGTCGGTGATAGCCGTTACGCTGAGGGAAAAATGCAGATCTCCGACGTTGATTCTGGTCGTGTAAGGCAGGTTGCCGGGGTCGGACAGGAGTTGGCGCTGGTGTTGCGGGTTACGATGAAACTGGTCCACGCTGCTGCCGATGAGATTTTCGGGGTCGAAATGACTGAACGCTTGCCGAAACTGTGTTTCGTAGCGGGCCAGCATCTTCCTCGCTTCTGAGTTAAGATAGGTAATTACGAAATCACGATCGATCATGATCATCGGCGTTTTTGCATCGTAGAGGGCGCGCTCCAACCGGGCAGCGGCTTCCAGCGCGCTGAGGCGGCCCAGGTTCGCGGAAACGAGCCCGGAGAGAACGCGGAAAGCCCCAAGCCGCTCGGCGGAAAGACGCATCTCTCCGGCCGAAAAGAAATCCATGGTCCCGATCGGGTTGCCTTCGAAAATGACAGGGAAGCAGATGGCTGAACGGATGCCGGCCTGCCTGGCGATAGGCGCCCGCGGGCAGTCGGTTAGCGTCGCCAGGTCAGCGACCGAATAGATGTCACGCTGACTCCACGCTCTTCCACACAATCCGACCCCCTCAATAAACGTGGTCGAGCGGGTCGCCCGCATAAACGCCTCGTTAACGCTTCCAGAATCGTGCTTGAACTTGAGGAGCTGAGCATCGCTGTCCAATTCCCAGAAGGAGGCATAATCCCAGGAAAACGCCCGACGAATATTTTCAAGAGCGGCCCTGGTCGTCTCGTTGAAAGTAGTCGCCGAGGTGATCCCCATCAGCACCTGAGTGATCGCCTTTGCGTCTTCGACAGCTTCCGCCATCCGGGCTTCGTGCTCAAGCCGTTCTCCCACATCATCCCAGTTCACGACATTTCCCACGTAGGCGCCGCTTTCATCATAGACGGCATTGATTCGGGTTTCGAGCCGCACCTCACCAAAACTGAAAATCGTGTCGTGCGGCAGACGGTCCGGATTGTTTAGAATAGTCTCTACGGATTTCGGATCGTGATGCCACTGCAATATAGAGCCCTTCAGCATCTCTTCCACATCGGTTCCGAATGCATTCCGGATTTCGAGCTCCAGCTTGTTCAGCGTCTCCCTGGCCTTTTGATTCACATAGACGAGATCGAAGTTCCGGTCGCAAAGAAACACGTTCGTCTGCAGGGCATCGAGCGCCGCTTTCGACAGGCCCAGAAGCGGCATCAGGTCACCCTGATGAACTTCGGTGACCCGGGTGATCACAGGCTTTCTGTTCGCAGCGGGCTTGCGCGCCGGACGTTTGTTGCGCGGTTTGCGGGTTGTGGTTTTTGTATCAGCCATTCGTTTTCTCCGTAATGGATTGTTCTTCCCGACCCAGACCCCGGCCGGCATCCAGAACTGTGTCCAGGTTCAAAATCAAAAGTGTCTGCTTATCCA
Source organism: uncultured Calditrichaceae bacterium (assembly GCA_964614885.1). Taxonomy (GTDB): domain Bacteria; phylum Zhuqueibacterota; class Zhuqueibacteria; order Oceanimicrobiales; family Oceanimicrobiaceae; genus JAJDAG01. Next base: position 2,175 of record CAZTNL010000187.1, read on the forward strand.
TCTTACAAACACCTCGCAGGTATTCAGGTTTTATGCTGTGCAAGGTCGTGGGCGGTGGTTCCTCCAGCTCCTGTGGTATCTCCAATACGTCCCCGACGCTGTCGACCAGAAGACTGGCAACCTCGTCGTCGCTGGCTACTACCACGTTCATGCTGCGCGCGCCGGCGCAATAGAGACCACCGGTGATGCGCCTGCCGAGATCTATCGCGGTGATGATCTGACCACGCAGGTTGAGCAACCCGTAGACATAGTCCGGCGCCAGCGGAATGGGAGTCATCTCCTGCGGCTTCATTATTTCTCTGACCTCCAGGACGTCCACGCCATACAGTTCGTTTCCCAGCCGGAACGTCGCGTATTGCACATGGCGGCCGCGGGCCTTTTCCCTTGCCTTTTCGGATGATGTTGTTTGCGTCATTTCCACTTTATCCCGCCTTCTGGCCGCGATTGCTGACTTCCTGCACCGATGCCAGAAATTCATCCCGGTTCAGCTTTTTCAGGTAGATATCGATTCCGGCCTCGCGACCGCGAGCCACATCCTCCGGCCCGGCCAGGCTGGAAACGGCAACGATCGGCAATTCCCTGGTCTCGGTCTTTGCCCGAATCTCCCGCGCCAGTTCCAGACCATCCATCGTCGGCATTTCGATATCGGTTACCACTATATCGACAGCAGCAACATCCATCATTTTCATCGCTTCTGCACCGTCCCCGGCCTCGCAGACGGTGTAACCATCCGCTTCCAGGTAGGAGCGCTCGATCGCCCGGATAAACGGGGAGTCATCGACGAGAAGCACTTTGGCAACGCTCTGCACGGTCGTCCCGTCCTGGCCCTGAGGCTTGCGCGCGAACCAGCCCGGAAATTCGCGGGAGATGAGACTGAAGGCATCGATGATCAGCGTGACTCTGCCCCGGATGAGCACTGTGCCCAGGATCCCGTTTTGCGGCATCGCGTCACGGTCGATTTCCGCGGGCGCGTCGACGATGTCCAGAATTTTGGATACGACCAGCCCCACCTCGTGCGCCTCGGTAGCGATGACGATGGCCGAGAACGTATCTCCCGGAATCGGCGCCTGAATATTTAAATAGTTTTCGATTCGCAGCAGAGGCAGAATTCTGCCCCTGTATTTCATGCACTCGCGGCCGGCCGCCTCCTGAATCTGAACGACATCGAAGGTCTCCAGGCGCGACACCAGTCCGAGAGGCAGTGCCAACTGTTCACAGTCGTTTACAGAGAAGAGGAGATAGGATTGGGTCTGAGTCTGGGCGCGCGCTCCTGTTGCCTCAGAATCGAGAACACGGCGATGTTTTTCCATGATAATCCTGGCGGTGGCTGCCAGGCCGACCGCATCGAGGATCAGCGCCACTTTGCCGTCTCCCATGACCGTGGCGCCGGCAAAAGCGCGTACACGTTTCATGTGTCTGCTCAGCGGCTTCACCACGATTTCTTCCGCGTCATGAATCTTGTCGACGATAAGCCCGAACCGGATTGGACCAACCGCGAGAACCACGATGCTGACCCGCTCCATCTCTTCCTTCCGGTCGCCGGAGAGCTCCAGCACCCTGTCGAGCCGCAGAAGGGGCAGAAGGTTGCCGCGCAGGCGGTAGACCTCGGCGTCGCCCAGGCGCTCGATATTCGCCAGCTTGGCGCCCTCAAGCAGCACCAGCTCCAGCAGATTGACCTGCGGAATAGCAAAACGCTGTCCTCCGGCGCTGACCAGCAGGGCAGGAATAATGGCAAGGGTCAGCGGAATCTTGATTCGCACAGTCGTGCCCTCGCCAACCCGACTGGAAATCTCGACATCGCCGCCAATTTCTTCAATGTTGGTTTTGACCACATCCATGCCAACGCCGCGGCCCGAAATATTGGTGACGGTGGCAGCGGTAGAGAATCCCGGCTGAAATATCAGATTGAGCGCATCGCGTTCCGAAAGTTGATGTGCCTTTGCCTGAGGGATTAAACCCTTTTCCACGGCCTTTGCGCGAATTTTCTCAAGGTCGATGCCGGCGCCATCGTCGATAATCTCAAGATTGACCTGCCCGCCCTCATGATAGGCCCGAAGCGTCAGACTGCCGTGCAGGTCTTTGCCGCACGCCCTGCGTATGGCTTCGCTTTCGATGCCGTGATCGATAGCATTGCGCACCAAGTGGACCAGCGGATCGCGGATACCCTCGATGATGGTCTTGTCGAGCTCAGTTTCTTCTCCCTCGACTTTGAGCGTCACCTGTTTGTCGCTGCTGTGCGTGAGATCTCGCACCAGCCGGGGCAGCCGGCCGAACACCGTGCTGATCGGCTGCATCCGCGTTTGCATAATGCTTTCCTGCAGCTCGCTGGTGCAAAGGCTAAGCCGCTGGCCCGCCGCATGGAACCCACTGTCATCGGTGTGCTGCACAAACTGCATGATCTGGTTGCGAGAAAGCACCAGCTCTCCCACCATATTCATCAGATTGTCCAGCACTGCAACATCGACCCGGACTATCGAGTCGGCTTTGTGCCAGCCGTCCGCAGCGCTTGCTGTCTTGCCACCGGCGGGTATGGCTGTCGTCTCCGCAGAAATGGCCGCGGCCGGGGCGGCTATGCCGGCGGCAGCCGTCCCGGCATCTTCGGTCGAAGTACTGCCCCGGCGTTTGCCGGTCTTCCTCAGGCCCGCGCTTTTCGGCTTTTTCTTTGCAGCGGTCTTTGGTTTCTTTCCGGCCGCAGCGGACTCCGTTTTTTTCGTCCCGGTCTCCGGCGGCGCGTCGGAGACGGCACGGTCATCGCCTGTCTCTTCGATGGCGGCGTGGAGTATTTTCAATTGGTCGAGGGAATCGAGCAGAAAAGTAACGATAGAGCCATCAATTTCGCGCTTGCCGTCTCTGATTTGGGTCAGGACCTCTTCGGTAATATGGGCAATTTTTTCGAACCTGCGCATGCCGACGATGCCGGCATTGCCCTTGAGCGTGTGGAAGGCCCGGAAAATGTCATCGAGCAGGGCGCGGTTGTCCGGTTCGCTTTCGAGCGCTACGATCTTTTGATCCAGCAGCTCAATATTTTCCCGGCATTCGCTGGTAAATATTTGAATCAGCTCTTCATGCTGGCCCATCAAACGCTCCCTGTTTTTCCACGCTCAGCCCGCACTTCAACCCGGATCGTGCACAGTTGCACCACTGCAGCAACCTGCCGGTGGCTCGCGATCTGCCGTCAAAGATTTGTCGCCCTTGAATCATGCTTTATGGTAACGACCCTGTCCAAACTGATCGCGGTAAAAATCGAGTAGAGGTTGTCGCTTATCGCGTTGATATTGAAACGCCCTCCCTGTTTTTCCAACTTGCGAACCAGAAGGATAAGTTTGCCGATGCCTGTACTTGTGATGATGGGCACCTGGGTCAAATCCAGGTTGACGTTCGGTTGCTTCGCCAGCCCTATCTTGCCAAATGCCTCTGCCAGCGCCTGGCCGTCTTTTTCCGCGACCGCCCCAACAACTTTCACGTTCAGTTCCAAACCCGATGGGCTAATCGATATTTCCATGATAGTCGTCGTAGCGCTGTGTCTTTGTCCCTGTCAAGCCTTCGGCTTCTCTGCCTGCTTGCTTATCGGCCTTTCCAACCGTAACCTTGACCCGCTCTTCCGGTCGTGACGTCATTTCGATGCCGTGCAGGGGAATGCGCGTTTTCGTTAAGCTAAGAACCAATGAATTACGAAAATACAGAGCCTCAAAACTTCATAAAACAAATACTTGAGGCTTTTTTTGCGCAACGGATGCGAGCGCCGCCCTTATGGACCGCTGACGACAATTTCTACCTGTTTTCTTTGCTGCTTAGCGGCTTGGCCGGGATCTTCGTCCAATACGCCCCTCTCTTGCATTTTCTTACAAAGGGTTGTGTCCCCGGAAAATTCAAGAAACCACAATGTCGGCTAAATTATTTTCCCTCCAAATCGTGCTGGCTGCAACCGCGATTACCAACCACGAAACTTGCCCGCCCGCAGCTAAAGTAATGCATGCCATTGTCGATGTTTAGGTTTGGAAAGCGGGGGCGTTTGTACAGGCGCAGTTCCCCGTCTATTGGATCACGTCGGTTTATCGTAAGGTCTTGGAATGCCGGACGCCGAACAACAAGAACTGCTGTTAGCATTTGCCGAAGAGGGCAACGAGCTGCTCG
>CAZTNL010000188.1:0-6287 GCA_964614885.1 uncultured Calditrichaceae bacterium
TGAAATAACCGTCTTTGGATTTGCCCTCATCGATGTTGCTGTCGAAACGGTCGGTGGTCGTAAAGCGATAGTCAGTGCCCAGGAACAAGCCGAACGTTGAACTGAGCTGAAGCTTGAGCCCCCCACCGCCAAAGAATGCGGCAGCCGACTTTCTGCCGAATCCAGAGTTGCGCACCTTGAAGCTCATCAGCCCTGCTCCGACGGTCACATACGGCCGGAACATGCCGGTAGAGATCACCTCCACGTTGCTTTTCAGGTCCAGGCTGAAGAGATCCGTGGTGCCGCCGCCGGCCTTGAGTTGATTATATCCTAAACCCAAACCAAGGTCGGCAAAGGGTAAGAACCTATAGGTAGCAAGCCCGCCGAATCCCGGACTGAGCTTTTCATTGGTTCGGTCTCCGTAAATACGGCGTGCGCCGGCTTCGAGACCGATACCCAATTTCCCGCCATTAGACTGCGGTAATACATTGCCGGCTGCCAACGTCAATGCTGCCAAGGCCAACAGAATCGGTGTTTTTTTCATCGCAATGCTCCTCACTGCAAAATTGACATCTGTGTAGTTGCAAATTCGATTATTGTAACAGACCTCTGAGTTCCTTGGGAACGATTTCGTCGAGTGCTACCTTGCTGTCCGAATGGGCGTTGTAGGCAACGACCAGTTCTTTCAGCCGGGCGGCAACGCGGTGAAGCTCTCCGGAGTCATCGGGAATGTCGGCGAGGCTGCGGATCTTGATGAGCGTGTTCCCGATTTGCTCAAAGTAGTAATTGGATAGGGACTGATCAATCAAATTCTTGACTGAGTCAGTTACTTCATCCTCCTTCTCCTGAAGGGTGTTCATCGTATTCTTCAGATGAAACTGGTTGAGCTCTTTGACGAGCTTGTTATCGATTCCTATGTAATTGAGCATCGCGGGATGCTTTTTGTAGTAGTCTGTCTTTACTGCGATATTTGTCAAAAGATACTGTTCGACAACCACCCGCTCACCGAAAGAAAGCTCCCGGTGTGAGAAATAGTGAATCGAATTCACCTCTTTCTTGTACGAGACTTGAATCATCAAATCAGAAGAAGAAAAATAAAGCAGCTCTTTCATGCAAAGACCCCTGAATATGACAATTGATAAACACCTGCGCCCTTTAGAGCAACCGCTTTATCAAACACTGTGCCACCGATTCAGAGGTCTTGATGTATGCCTAAACTGTTGTTTATACAATCAAATAAAGACTAAATTCTCATCCTTTCCTGCACCTTGCTGTCGAGACATCTGTACGTTGATGATCCAGAATCGTCTCAATGAGACATTTTCGGACTCCCGGCTTCGAGGGCCAGTTCGAGGACGTCATCCACTTCTTTAACAAAGACGATCTCCATCTTGCCGATAATTCCTTTTGGGATTTCCTCACAATCCGTTCGGTTTTTGTCGGGCAGCAGCACCTTCTTGATACCTGCCCTGTGTGCCGCCAGCACTTTTTCCTTGATACCGCCGACAGGCAGAACCAGGCCGCGCAGAGTTATCTCACCGGTCATGGCCAAATCGCTGTGAACCCGCTTTCCGGTGAGCAAGGACAACATCGCCGTGAACAGGGTCACCCCGGCTGAGGGGCCATCTTTGGGAATCGCCCCGGCCGGCACATGGATGTGAATATCGTTGTTCTTGAACACCTCGTCTTGAATCCCCAAATCGTTGGCCTTGGAGCGGATGTAGCTAAGCGCCGCGCGAGCGGATTCCTTCATGATATCGCCGAGCGATCCGGTCAAAAGGAGCTTACCGTTCCCGGGCATTTTCGTCGCTTCAACGAAAAGAATGTCCCCACCGGCCGCTGTCCAGGCCAGCCCGGTCGCGACACCTGACCGCGACGTTCGTTCCGCGACCTCGGAAAAGAATTTCATCGACCCGAGATATTTGGTGACGGCTGCCCGCGTAATCCGCTTCTTTTTCTGCCTTCCCTCCACAATTTCGCGCGCCACGCCGCGGCATACTGAGGCAATTTCACGCTCCAGATTACGAACGCCCGCCTCTTTGGTGTACGAGCGTATTATTTCCCGGATGGCGCTTTGGCCAAAGGAAATCTGCGTTTCGTCCAGACCATGCTCTTGACGCTGCTTTGGAATGAGGTACCGGGTGGCGATATGCAGCTTCTCGTCTTCTGTGTACCCCGGCAGCTCGATGATTTCCATCCGGTCGCGCAGCGCCGGTATGATGGGATCGGCGAGGTTGGCCGTGGCGATGAACATCACCTTGGACAAATCGAAAGGTACCTCCAGATAGTGATCTGAGAAGTCGAAATTCTGCTCCGGATCCAGAACTTCCAGGAGTGCGGAAGAGGGATCCCCGCGAAAATCCTGGCCAACCTTGTCGATCTCGTCGAGCATAAAGACCGGGTTATTCGAGTCCACTTTCTTTAGCCCCTGAATGATACGCCCGGGCAAAGCGCCGATGTAGGTGCGGCGGTGTCCGCGCACCTCTGCTTCATCGCGGACGCCCCCCAGAGAGATGCGCACGAACTTTCTCCCGAGTGCACGCGCTATCGACCTGCCAAGCGATGTCTTGCCCACGCCGGGAGGCCCGACGAAACAGAGAATCGGACCCTTCATTTCGTTTTTCAACTTGCGTACGGCCAGGTATTCGAGGATGCGCTTCTTAACTTTTTGCAGACCGTAGTGGTCCTCATCGAGAATCCGCCGTGCCGCCTCGACGTCGAGCAGGTCTTCCGTGCCTTTGTTCCACGGCACATCGATCAACCAGTCTATATAGGTGCGCGAAACCGTGTACTCCCCAGCCGCCGGCGGCATCTTAGCCAGACGGTCGAGCTCCTTCAGAGCCACTTCGTTGACTTCCTTGGGCATCTTCGCGGCTTTGATCTTCTTGCGAAGCTCGTTGATCTCGGCAGTGCGCTCGTCTTCGGCTTCGCCGAGTTCTTTCTTGATCGCTTTGAGTTGCTCTCGCAAATAGTACTCGCGTTGGGTCTTGCTGATTTCCCCCTGCACTTCTGATTGGATCTTGCTACCCAACTCGAGTATTTGCAATTCCTTGGTAAGGATGTAATTGAGCTTTTCCAGGCGCTCTTTGACGTCCGGGATTTCGAGAATCGCCTGCTTGTCGGCGGTGGAAACATTGAGGTTCCAGACGACCACATCTGCGAGTCTCGCCGCAGACTCTGTATTTTGCACCAGCAGGACATGTTCCGGAGACAAGTACGGCGCCAGGCCCGCGATCTTTTCGAATAGGGTGCGTACGTTCGCGACCAGAGCCTCGACATCCACACCCTCCATCACGACTTCTTCCAGCGGTTGTACCAGCCCTTTGAAGAAAGGGTCGACCTGAGTGTAATCCACAATTCTGGCTCTGCTCATTCCCTGCACCATTACGCTCTGGGTGCCGTCCGGCATCTTAAAGACCTTCATGATCGACGCGATCGTGCCCGCCCGGTAGAGGTCTTCCGGCTTGGGCTCTTCGATCTTTCCTTCCTTCTGCGCCACCAGAACCAGAAGCTTCGACTCCGCGGTCGCCTCTTCGATCAACTTGATCGAGCGATCCCGGCCGACTGAAATGGGAATAATCTGCTGCGGGAAAACTACCGTGTTTCTCAGCGCCAGGATAGGCAAGACCTGCGGAATGCTGATATCGATGTGTTTACTGTCAGCGGACGAATCCGATTCGACATCCTCAGCGTCGACAACAATCTCATCGTCAGACGCGAGATACATAACTTTGCTCATATTTTCAGCCTGATTGGTTCGTGACAAAAAGTCAATCAACTCCATAGACCTGCTACTCCGGCAACTATCGTTCCACAAGCAAAATCACACCTTCAAGGCGCAAAAGTCCTCCACCGGCTCGTCTTCTCAGGCCATTCCTGACGAATGGGCAGATGCGCCTGACAACGTGTACACCTTTCAGGCACTGCGCCGGATGGAGGCTACAGCCAGGCCCAACGTCTTTGCGCAGGCTTCGAGCATCGCCTGGTCGTCTTCGTGGAACGCGTCCGGCTGGTCGCTGTCTATGTCAATCTCACCAACAACCTCATCCCCGGAGAAGATCGGGACGACTATTTCCGAACGAGTCTCGACACTGCAGGCGAGATAGCGCGGATCGGCGTCCACGTCTGCAACGATAATTGACTCCGCATTCTGTGCCGCGGCGCCGCAAATTCCCTCGCCGATGGCGATCCGCTCATGGGGTGTCGGCCGTCCAAGGAAACTGCTGAGCTGAAGCTCATTGCCCTCGACGAGATAGATACCTACCCAGGTGTATTTGGGGTGGCGACTCTTGAGAAGACGTACGCTTTCTTCAACGATGTTCTGCTCAGCGCACCCATTGACCAGAGCCACCGTCTTAAGACCTTTCAGGTATTCGACGGCCCTCAGGTATCCACGGATCCCCATCCCGAGGTACCGTTTGCGACAAACAGCCTCTACTACGGATATCTGCCGGAAGGCCTCCCGCTCCAGAATATTGGTCAGATGCACCTCTACCGCGGGCAGGCTAATGGCTGAGATCGCATCGCGCAGCGCATAACTATAATGGGTAAGCGCCCCCGGGTTTATGACTACTCCTTCCGCCCACTCCCTCTGGTCGTGCAGAAAATCTATGATATTGCCCTCATGATTCGATTGCAGGAACCTGAGGTCGCAGTCCATGTCGCCGGCGAATGCGTCCACTTGCTTGGTCAGCTCCTCGAGGGTAAGCGTGCCGTATATCTCTGGCTCCCGCTCTCCGAGAAGATTAAGATTAGGGCCGTTAATGACCAGGTAGCGATCCATCTACATCTCCAGTATCTCGTGCAGCATGAGCTGGCTAATTTCTTCCGGCGTCATGCCAGATTCACACTTAAGAATGATATCCGCGGCCTCATAGCCAGCCCGCCGCTCAGCAAAGAGCCGGCGCAGGGCTTCCCGACGATCACCACGGTCCGGCGCCAGGGGTCGTCCGGTCGAGTCCGCAATGCGTTCAAACAACACATCCTGACTCCAGCAAAGGTAAACAAGGATGCCGCTTTCTGAAACCACCCTTCGGTTCTCCGGTTCCATCAAGGTCCCTCCTCCAAGCGCGACGACGCGCTGCGCCTGAGCGGAAACCCGGGCCAGTGCATTGCTTTCCCAGGAGCGAAAACAGGGCTCGCCCTGGGTCCCGAAAATCTGCTCGACTGAGGCGCCGGCCATCTCCTCTACGACAGCATCAGTGTCGGTGAACTCCCAGTTGAGCGCATCCGCCAGAAGAGGGCCGACCGCAGATTTTCCCGAACACATGAATCCGGTCAGGTAAATACGCGGTTTGTCAGGTGACACGACGCATCCACGCATTGACGCGCTCGCGGATTTCATCCATAGAGTCCCCGCCGAATTTATCGAGAATTGCATCGGTCAGGAGCAGGCACAGGATGGCTTCTCCTATTATCGAAGCCGCCGGAACTGCGCACACATCGCTGCGCTCTATGTGTGCCCGGGTCGCCTTCTTCGTCACCAGATTCACGGAGGCCAGCGGCTTCATCAAAGTGGCAATAGGTTTCATGGCGACCCTGACTACCAGGGGCATGCCGTTGGTCACTCCCCCTTCCAGCCCACCCGCGTTGTTGCTCGGGCGACTGTATTCACCGGTTTCGACGTCATAATGAATTGGGTCGTGCACGGCCGAACCGCGCTCCGAAGCGGATGCGAAGCCAAGACCGATTTCAACGCCTTTCATCGCTGGAATACTCATCATGGCCGCGGCTATTTGCCCATCGAGTTTACGGTCCCAGTGAACATAGCTGCCCAGGCCAACAGGTGCGCCCAAAGCCACAACTTCAAAAATGCCACCCACGGTGTCCTTTTCCTGCCGGGCGGTGTCTATGGCGGTTACCATTCGCTCAACGGCCCCCGCGTCCAGACACCGAACACCCGACCGGTCAGCAAGAGCGCTGATTTCCTTCAGGGCAAAGTCCACATCCTTGTCGCCGGCGCGCGCCGCTGACCATTCGTTGCGCGCCTTTCCGATTTTCACCACGTGACTGACTACAGTCATCCCCAGCTCCGCGAGAAATTTTCGCGCAATGGCCGCAAGTGCAACACGCGCGGCGGTTTCCCGCGCACTGGCACGTTCGAGCACGTTACGCAGATCATTATGCTGGTATTTTGTTGCCCCTGCATAGTCGGCGTGCCCCGGACGCGGCACGACCACGGCATCAATACCGGCGCCACCCTCAGCCACGGACATTTTTTTCCGCCAGTTATTCCAGTCGCGGTTTTCGATAGAAACGGCTATGGGACTGCCAAGGGTCTCGCCAAAACGCACCCCGGACAGAATCCG
>CAZTNL010000189.1:0-6274 GCA_964614885.1 uncultured Calditrichaceae bacterium
TGGTACTGCCTTGGAGACGAGGTGGGAGAGTAGGACGTCGCCGGGAATTTTATTTGAAAAAGGGAAAAGTGAATGCTTTTCCCTTTTTTCGTTGTACGCCTGCCCCAAGAGGGTTCCTTCCTGTCTGTCCTGCCGTCAATTGTGTTGATTATGAAACCGCTTTTTCTTGTTTTCGTTTAATGGGCTAGTGATTTTTTGTTTGAGTTGCCACCAAGTACGGAAGGTTTTGCTATGCGCGACAAGATTGTTGATCTGACAGGTAAAATTTCGCTTTTCCTCGTCCTAATTACTCTGAGTCTTACAGCGATGTCATGTGCGCCCACGCGACCAGGGAAGACATTCGAGCAGCGCACAGTCGGATTATACGTTCAGGGTACGGATACGTATAAGGAGGGCAAGTACGTCCAGGCTATCTATTTGCTGCAGCAGGCTGTGAGGTTCAACCCGAGATTTGCTGAGGCCTATTATGTCTTAGGGCTGACATACATCAAGACCGAACAGTTTGGGGACGCCATCGAGATGTTTGACAAGGCCGCGACTCTTGAGCCGATTACCGAAAAGCCGGGCTATGACAAGGCGGATATCGCCTACAATACCGGCATCGCGCACATCGGTCTGAAGCAGTACGACAAGGCAGAGGCCTCACTGCTCGATGCTTTAAAACTGAAGCCGGCCTACGCCGAGGCGGACTACAATCTCGCGTATGTCGTTGAGCAGCTTGGCCGCAAGGATGAAGCCTTCAAGTATCTGCACGCTGCCATCGATGCCGACTCTAGCATGGACAAAGCTTTTGTCGCCCAGGGGGTACTTTACGCAGGAAAAGGGGAGAACGAAAAGGCCAAAGCCAGTTTCGAGAAAGCGACAAAGCTAAACAAGCAGAACAAGGAAGCCTACAACGAACTTGGCAAACTGTATCGCGCGGAAGGGGAAAATGAAACAGCGATTCGCTTCTTTCGGCGGGCGGCTCAAATAGATGAGCGCTACATCGAGGCGTACTCAAACCTCGGGACCACTTATTCTTCCATGGAGCTGTATGACAAGGCGATCGCGGCCTTTGAGAAAATCGTGCGGCTGGACTCGACACTTGCAAGTGGGTATATCAACTTGGCAGAGGTTTACTACAAGAAGGGGGACCCGGAAGCCGCGATTTCCAGCTATGGTTCTGCCCTCAAAGTTGCTCCGAAGCGTACCGAGGTGAATTTCAAGATCGGTCAGATTGAGGAGAAACTCAAGCGGGACGCCGATGCCATGCAAGCTTACCGCGCGGAAATCGCCATCAATCCGAAGCATGCGTCCAGCTATTTTCATCTGGCGCTGTTGCTGCACAAGGCTCGCAAGTTTGACGAGGCTCTCGCCACCTATCAGGAGTTTCTGAAGCTCGTCCCGAAAACCGACCCGCGTGCCGTGCGTGTCCGCGCCATTCTGAAGAAGTTAGAGAAGCTCAACTAAGCGAAGGGCCGTTTAGCAGAATCCGGAGATCCCGGCAAAGGTTTGTGACGGGATCTTTCTTTAAAGTGCTCCGCTGTAGTCCCTGAGAACAGTGGTGGTGTCGACTGGAGGATACGCTGGACAGCGGGGGTGACCCCGACGTCCGCCAAATCTGACGCGCAGTCCTTTCCTGCCACCGACGCCGAACCCGTTTGTTACCCCATCCATCAGAAAGTCCGTATCGGGCGCCGTGCCGGAAATTGGCGCGAACGCGCCCAGTGTGTCCGCGGTCACGCGTTCCAGAGCAAATCGAAAGTTTTCTCTCAGTTCGGTGAGTTTGTCCAGAGAGGCGGACATGATCGCTTCCTTGTTTGGTTGCGCCTTCTCCAGGACAAGCCGCTCACTTGTCGCCTGGCGCAGTCCAACGCGTTTTCCAGATCTCCGAATCTCTGTTTTCCCCGTCTGATTCATGGAGCCGATATCGGCGGATTTTCGCTCGGTCTTTCGCAGTGGGATCTCTGGTGTGACTTCAAATACGATTTTGGCCGGGAGAGCTGACGGTGGCTTCAAAAGGGCATTCATCAGGGGCAGTGACGCCGTGAGCAGCGCCATGTGCAACCCCGCTGACACGACTATCGCTGCGGTCCGTTTCACCGCCCGCGCGGATAGCGACCTGCGCGTTTCCTGTTTTACCTGATGGTCCATTTGGTACCTCGCCGAATGCCTCGATCTTCGGTCAACAGAAGTACACGCTGCCGCCGCCGAATATTCCCCCGGCTTCTCTGGAGCGCTTTTCAACACCGGCCGGAGTTTCGCGCGGTGTTCCGGCGGAAGTTACAACAACCGCAACTGCTTGTCTTCGACGGGCTCTTCCTTCTTTTTTCGCCGTCGCCGTGTCTCACTCTGCTCGCGCAGCACCGCTTCGATACTGGCAAGAAACTCTGACGGCTCCTGTGTGACACTCTTTCCGAAGATCCGTCGTTTCCTGGCGTGCGTCAGGTAGAGCTTGCTTTGAGCCCTGGTCATTCCGACATACAGCAGCCGCCTTTCCTCGTCGATGTTCGGCTCTTCGTCACCGTGGCGGAATGGCAGCAGACCGTCTTCGCAGCCTGTAATAAATATAATCGGAAATTCGAGGCCTTTACTTGCGTGCAGGGTCATCAAGGCCACACGGTCGACATGAAATTCGTAGTCATCAGCTTCGTCCTGGAGCGCAAGAGTGTGGAGGAAGTTGGTAAGCATGCGGCCGAAGGGTTTGGCAAAGCGAATCAACCGGTCTGCCAGACCCTGATTCGGGGATGCGTCCGCAACGTGCCCGGCAATGAATTCGCGGACGAGCGAAATCGTCCTGGCGACGGGCTCACTGGCGGCTTTCTCTCTCAGCGCGGTGACCTGTTTGCAGAAATCTTGCACTGCCCTTTTCTGGCGAACATTCAGACCCGGGGCACCTTCGATATGCTGCAGTGTCTCCCACACAGACCGCTCCGTCTTAGTGGCCAACGCCGACAGTTTTTCTATTGATTTTTCCCCGAGACCACTGCAAGCCGATTTAAGCATACGCTCCAGATGGTAGGAGTCGTCTGCATTTTGAAAAAACCAAAGATAGTCCAGGATTTGTTCTACGCTCGGCCGCCGGTAGAACGGCGTGGCCCCGACCATCTGGTAGGGAATGCCCGAGCGCTCGAAGGCTTCTTCGAGTGGCGCTGCCTGCGCTTTGGTACGGTAGAGGACGGCCACGTCGCCCAGCGAAATCTGCGGCTGTTTGCTGTCGTCCGCCACACGCCCGGAATCGATGGAAAAATAGCTGGTCCCGCCGATGTTGCTTTCTATCTGTTGCACCACAAACTCGGCTTCCGCCTTGTCGCTGGCCGCAGTGTGCAGGGTGATCTTCTTCGTGCCGGCAATGGCGGACCAAAGGCCATTCGGAGTTTCCGCCTCAGGCGCGAGCACCTGCGTCGATGCGGCCAGAATGGTTTGCGTCGAACGGTAGTTCTGGTTCAGACTCTCTATCTGCGCCCCCGGGAAATCGTCTGCAAAGTGGAAGAACGAGTTGCTGTCCGCGCCGCGGAAGCTGTAAATCGCCTGGTTCGGGTCGCCGATCGCCACTAGCCTGGAACCGTTCCCGGCGAGCAGTTGCAGGAGCTTTTTCTGCGCTGCGTCGATATCCTGATATTCATCGACGAGCACGAAGCGGTATCGTTGGCGACATTCCGAAAGCGCACTTTGCGATTGTTCGAGAAGGCGAACCGATTCAAATGTGAGATCCTCAAAGTCGATCCAGTGTCGCTGCCTGAGCGCTGTCTGGTAATCGGAGTAGATCTGTTCAAGGTTTTCCATGTTTGACTGCTCTCCAGCCCCGCCCGGGTCGAGCAGGTTGTTTTTGGCCATAGCGATGGCGGTCAGATAGTCCCTGGCCTGCCGGCTGGAAAGTTCGCTCCGGATACTCTTGAGCAATTGGGCTTTCTCTTCGTCTCCCGCAATCAGAAAGTCTGGTGCGAGGCCGACTGCGGCGCCGTACCTGCGCAAAAGGTCGGCTGAAAGCGCGTGAAATGTGCAGACCGTAAGCGTCTGCGCGGCTTCCCCGAGAAGTGCGGCAAGGCGCTCGGCCATCTCATGCGCCGCCCGGTTCGTGAAGGTGATCGCCAGAACTTGGGCTGGCGGAATCCCCTTGCTCCTGACCAGATGGGCGATTTTATGCGTCAGCGTTCTGGTTTTTCCGGTACCCGGGCCGGCGGCGATGAGAAGGGGGCCGCCACTGTGCAGGACCGCTCGGCGCTGCTCTTCGTTCAGACCAGCCAGCGGATCTGTGGCGGTCTCAGCCGCCCCCGAAGTCTGCGTCTGTGGCGCGGTCTTTTCACGGGGCGGCTCGATGACCGGCGCCACTTTCGGGCTGCCGGCTTCGCTGGCCGCCTGTTTGACGCGTTCGACGAACAGGGAGAGCTGTGCCGAGTAGCGCGAGCGTTCCTTTTCGTCGAACACCCGGATGACGCCGAATTCCCCATCAAATCCGGCCGCGAGATGCACTTCTCCGGCGCGCATGCGTCGGATGCCTTCCGCGACCATGTCGCCGGCGTGCCGCTTGATTTCCTCCAGCGGCACTTCGCGCAGGATGTGCAGCTCCGACCCGAGTTTTTCAAGCAGAAATTCGAAGCTCGCCCGCACTTTTTTCGAGTTGACGCCAACCTGGTGGATTTCGCCAAGGAGCTCGGGCAGCGGCACGAGACTCGTGAATGGTCGCCAGTTGGCGGGCTTGCGGCCTTCCTCGTGGTCGGCGAGCGCCTCGACGCGGTGCATGACGCCTACGGTAACTTTGCGGCCACACTCAGGACACACGCCCTCGTGCTGCCGGGTCTCCTGTGGATGCCAGCGCAAACCGCATTTGCGGTGGCCGTCGTAGTGGTACTTGCCTTCTTCGGGGAAAAATTCGATGGTCCCCTTGAAACGCTCGGGGTCGTTGCTCCGCAGCGCTGCGAAAAGAGCCGGGTAGGACAAATCCGTTTCGAAGAGATTGGCCTCCCGCGCCAGCTTTTGTGGCGAGTGTGCGTCAGAGTTCGAGACCAGCGTGTACTTGTCTAGCATGGAAATGCGCCAGTTCATCGGAGGATCGGATGACAGCCCGGTTTCGACCGCGAAAATGTGGTCGGTGAGGTCGCCGAAACCGGCTTCGACCGAATCGAAGCCGGACATGGAACCGAGAAGGGCGAACCAGGGGGTCCAGATGTGCGCCGGTATCAGATGCCCCTGCGGGTCGGTTTCCAGCACGATTTCCAGCAGGTCGCGCGAATCGAGCCCGAGAATAGGCCGTCCGTCCGAGCGGATATTGCCGATGGTTTCCAGTTTGGCCTGAAATTTTTCCAGCGCCTGAAAGGATGGCATGAACACCACGTTGTGGACCTTGCGGACTTTATCGTGGCGTTTGTAGATGTTGCTGATCTCGCCGGCGAGCATGAACCGCACCGGGGCCTGGCAGGCCCGGAAGACGTCCTTCTGCACGGCGTTCGCCACGCTGTCCCTGAGCTTGAACAGCCCTTCCTCGGCCGGCTCCAGCTTGCCTTGCATTTCCTGCAACCAGCCCGGGTGGGCAATGTCCCCGGTGCCCACCAAATTCAGGCCCTTGAGCTGCGCCCATTTGTGCAGGTGCTCGAGATTGAGATGTTTACTCGTGGCTCTGGAAAAGTGAGAGTGCAGGTGCAGGTCGGCGATGATTTTCATTTTGTTGAACGGGCCTGAGCTTCCACGTTTGCTGTGTTGGTCCGGTCGGAGGTTTTTGTTGGCGCATGTGAACCGGGCTGTGCCGGAAGTTGCCCGGCGCCGGGACCGGCAGAATAGATGGCAATGTGTGGAGCCGAGGAGATTCGAACTCCCGACCTCTGCAATGCGAATGCAGCGCTCTCCCAGCTGAGCTACGGCCCCGAAGACGCAGGTTCAGGTGCCATCTTACGATAGCACTTTTCGACACGCATTAAAACTAGGATTTCATTCGTCAAAGTCAACTGAAATGTCGCGCGGGGAGAAGGTACTGAACAGATTTTGTTCCGGGAACCCTCCGGAGGCTGCATGCCTTCGGAGGATACTGCAAATTTGTAAGACAATGTCTTGGCCGGGTCATTGCGCTTTTCTATGCGTCGCTTGCGTGTTTCGTGGTTTTTATTCTTGCGATTTCATGTGGGTGGTATTATATTTGGTATTAAATGTAATTGTGAATTGTTTAGTGAAAGAGATATTGGGCTTGGAAAAGACGCCGCTTGTGGTGCTGGATACAAATGTCTTGGTGGCCGGACTGTGCAGGCGGGCAGATTCACCGAGTTTTAGGATTCTCCGAAATATTCAGAAAGGGATTATACCA
>CAZTNL010000190.1:0-6251 GCA_964614885.1 uncultured Calditrichaceae bacterium
GCAACGCAAACTTTAATTGCATCGCGGCGGAAACCGCTTTGCTTATTTCCGCCGCAATCACAAGCAGGGTTTTGTTCACTTGCAAGGTTGCCGGGGTGTGGGGAGAAGCCCACGCTAAAGCGTGAACACCCTTTAGGAATTATTCACAACAGGATTCAACTGAGAACAGATGCCGGAATATAGATACACAGGAGTAAACGTCAGCGGCAGACCGATACAGGGTGTGCTGTTCTGTCCGGACAACAAGACGGTAAAGGCCAAGCTAGAGAAAGTCGTAAAGACCAAAGGCATCCGAATTGATACCGTCGAAGAAAAACGCACTTTCCTCTACAAAGCGCAACGTGGCGTTGAAAAGCCCGTTTTCGGCGAGCAGAAAGCCTTCTCCGAAGAAGAGTTGAAAAATGCCCTGACCCGGATGGGTTTCCGGGTCCACTACGTACGCCGCAAGCTCTTCAACTTCCATTTCAAGGTCCCGACCAAGGACCTGGTCCTGTTTGTGCGTATTTGCGCCGACCTGCTGCGTGAGAAGTTTCCGTACGATGAAATCCTGACCCTGGTCGGTGCAGACACAGACAACAAGCGACTGCGCGAAACCATCATCGACATTCAGAAAGATCTGAAGGGAGGCGGCGAGGGGCACGCTGTCTATAACAAACACGAAGATGTGCTCGGCCGTTTCGCCGCGCACATGCTCGCGGTGGCCTCTACCAGCGGTAACATGACCGAAATTTACGAGAGTACCGCCAAGTTCCTCGAACGCGAAGAGGAATTCCGCGCCAACCTGCGCTCTGTTCTGGTAATGCCGGCCGTCGTGACACTGGCCATGGTCGGCGCCATGTTTTTCTATGTCGCCTACATCTTTCCCAAGATGACCGATCTGCTGGTCAAGCACAAGATCAAGATTCCGCCCATGACCAAGGCGACCCTGGACCTCAGCAACTTTCTGCAGAGCTACTGGCCGCTCATCGTCGCCGCTATCGCCATTCCCGGGATCTTTTTCTGGCGGTGGATTCGCACTGAAAAGGGCAGATATTTTTTCGACCGGTATCTGATTCAGGTGCCCGTCATCGGTTCTATTCTGCACAAAACCAGCATCGAGATTTTTTGCCGCGTATTTTATTCCCTCTACAGCAACTCGGGCGAGAACATTACCGCCATTCGAATTGCCGCGGAATCGTGTCGTAACAAGTATATTGAAAAACAGATAACGGCGCTGGTCATTCCGCAGATGCTGCGCGAAGGAAGAAGTTTTGTCGAATGCCTGAATCGCGCGAACTGTTTCACACTCACAGCCGTGCGCAGGCTTAGATCCGGTGAAGAATCGGGAACACTGCGCGAAAACGCCATGCAGCTCGCAAATTACTATGAAAAGGAAAACAAGCACAAGATGAACCGGCTTGTCGACATGGTCAATGTGTTTATCTCAATCATCATTACTCTCATGATCGTGGCCTTGACCATCGTTTCCTCGGAAATCGGATTCGTCAGTCCACCGTCACCGCTCGCACGCTAGACAAAAACAAGAACGCAATGAACGAAGCATCGAAAGCAACCATAACCGCTGAAATAAATCTTCAACCCAGAGCCACGGGCCTGGGTCGGCTGTCGCAAACGCTGATCAAAAAGAATATTGTCTCCGAAGAGCAACTGCAGCGGGCGACGGAAATTCAGAGCCGGGAACCGAGAAATGCCAAGAGAAAACTCATCGAAATTCTCATCGATGACCTCAACGTGGAACGCCACGCCATCTTTGTCGAGATGTCCCGGATGTACGGCTTCCAGATTATCGACTTGAAGAATGCCGTTGAAGACCGCGCCAGGATCGAATTCATCAAGAACATCGTCTACACCATGAACGATGAAGTCTCCAATGAGCTGCTGAGCAAGAAGATCCTCCCGTTCAAATGGCACGATTACAAACGCAATGTTCTCATACTCGTGACCGGTGACCCTACCAATCAGGATGTGCACGCCCTCGCCCGGAAACTCGACATCGCCGATTTCGATATCGCCTACGCTCCGATAGATGACATCGAGAGTCTGATCCATGAGATTTTCTACTCGAACAACGAGTTTCTGCAACAAATCTTCGAGGAAGCACAGGAAGTCGAAGTCTTTGAAGACCAGTCCAAGCAAGTCGATGAAGACGCCCTCGACGCCGAAATCAACAAGAGTCGGCTGGTTAATCTCGTCGAAGGCATGCTGGTGGAAGCCGTGCGCCGGAGCGCGAGCGACATCCATATCATTCCCAAGGATAGCAATGTTACCGATATCTTCTTCCGTATCGACGGGAAACTGGTTCATTGGTATTCGCAGTCGGAAATCAAGCCGGAGGCCATTATCGCCGTCGTCAAGGACCGTTCGATCAACATCGACCGCTTTGACCGGGCCGTGGCCCAGGACGGCTACATTCAACGAAAAATCGACGGCTACTACATCCGGTTCCGGGTGTCGGTCATTCCAATCGTTGGCATCGAATTCGACCGCAAGTTCGAGAGCGTGGTCATCCGTGTGCTCGACGACCGTAAGGTGATCACCGACCTGGGAAAGATCGGCTTGCAGGAGCAGGCGCTGGCCGACTTCCGGCACGCAATCGAACAGCCGAACGGCATGGTCATCCTGACGGGCCCGACGGGCAGCGGCAAGAGCACGACTCTGGTGGCGGCGCTGAGCCATGTCATGGATCCGAGCAAGAACGTGCTCACGGTCGAAGAACCGGTCGAGTACCTGATTCCGGGCGCCCGCCAGATAAAACTAAGCCCCAAGCTGAATTTCGACCAGGCGCTGCGCTCGATCCTGCGTCACGACCCGGACATCGTCATGGTCGGTGAGATGCGCGATCTGAAATCGTCTGAAATCGCCATCTCACTTGCCAACACCGGCCATCTGACATTTTCGACGCTGCATACAAACGACGCTCCGAGCGCGGTTTCGCGGCTCTACATGCTTGGCGTCGAGCCGTTCCTGATCGCCAACGCGATCAATCTGATTATGGCACAGCGACTGGTGCGCAAGATCTGCGACCACTGCAAACGCCCGCTGGAAGATCCCGACCCCGACCGGCTCATGCGTTTGCATTTCACCAACGAGGAAATCGAAAAGACGACGTTTTTTGAACCCGTGGGCTGTGAGGAATGCTATGAGGGATACAAGGGTCGCGTGGCGATTACCGAAGCGCTGCCGTTCAACCAGGATATAAAGCGGGAAGTTCTGGCTTCTAAGGATGATGTTGATGAGGAGACTATCCGCAACATTGCCGAACAGCACGGCATGCTGTCACTGCAGGAGTCGGGCAAGGAGCGTATCAAAGCGGGGCTGACGACAATGAGTGAAATCCTCTCTGCCACCGTTGAGATGATATAGCTGGCGACCTCCTTATACACCGCTGCACCCGAAGGTCTGGTGTGGCATTCGGGCAAGGTGCGGAATCGCAGGTCATTGATGTAAATGAATTTTCAAGAAAGCAAAGAAATACTGAAAAAGCTGGCGGACGCGAGTCGCTCGTACCAGATTGGCGAGAACAAGTGGAAGTTCACCAGCGACCTTCTGGAGGACCAACCGGAGGATGTCAAGCTCGCGCTGAAAACCCACTTCGATGCCTTTCTGGGCAAGATGAGAGAGCGCGAGGCCTCTGATATCGATCTGGGCGGTCCGGGCTGTAACAGCCAGATCTGGTTCCGGACTTACGGCATCAAGGCGCCCGATACCGAGTTGCCCAGGTACGACGTCACCGAAACCAACCTGCTGATTCTCAACCTGCTCACCGACAGCGACCGCGAACAACTTTTTGAGCAACGCTACCTCGACTTCTCCTACCGGGTGCGGGAGGGCCAGAACGACTTCTGGAGTCGCTTTCGCGCGACCGTCTATTTCGACTTGACGAACCTGGCGCTGAACATGCGACGGGTTAACGACGACATCATTCCGTTTCCGCAGCTCGGATTCAACCAGGAAGTGGCGAAAATCCTGAGCCTGAAGTATCAAAAGTCCGGCCTGATCCTCGTCACAGGAATCACCGGCTCGGGCAAGAGCACCTCGCTGGACTCGATCATCGACGCCAATAACCGCACCATGGAGGCGCACATCGTCATCATTGCCGATCCGATCGAGTACGTGCACAAACCGAACAAGTCGATCGTAAAGCACCGCGAAATCGGCCGCGACGTGCGTTCGTTCAAGGAAGGTACCATCCAGGCCTTGCGCCAGGATCCGGATATCATCATGATCGGCGAGATGCGGGATGCCGATACCATCATGACGGTGCTGGAAGTTGTCGACAGCGGGCACAAAGTCTTTTCGACGCTCCACACCTCCTCCGCCATCGAAAGCATCGACCGAATGCTCGGCGAAATACCGGCAAATGAGCAGTCCCGCATCCGCATGCGCCTGGCCGACGTTCTGAGCTGCGTCATCTCGCAAAAGCTGGTCCCCGACAAGGAGGGCAAACGCCTCCTCGCCAAAGAAGTGCTGCTTTGCAATTCCGCTGTGCGGACGGCTATTCGCAACAACAACCTCGGTGAAATCTACCAGATCATTCACCAGTCCGGCGACCAGGGAATGAACACCATGGAGCAGGATCTCGCGCGGCTCTACGGCGAAGACAGGATCTCCTATTTTGAGGCGTATATCAACGCCAACAACAAGAAACGATTCGAAGAACTGGTAAAATATAGCTACTAGCAGATGACCGCAAAGCACGCAATCGGAATTACGGTAAACGGGACCGAGGTCAGAGCGGCCTTCCTGACGCTCGTACGCGGCAAAGCGCGCATCAAGGCGCTGGAGTCGACGACGCTCGATGCTGCGCTCGAATACGGCGAGAACGGTAAAGTCGCCGAGCCACAGGCGGTCAACGATCTCGAAAACGCGTTCGACATTCAGGAAGCGGCGCCGAAGAAGGACGAGGAGCAGGAACCTGTCAGCGGCGAAGGCGACCAGAACGTCAGCAAGGTGTATGCGCTCCTCGAACGATTCCGCGACATCAAAGCGAATCTGGCCATTAACGCGCCGCACCTGACCGTCAAATACGACTTCATCGAAAGCGAGCAGATTCCGGGGAAAAAAAAGGGGTTCAAGGATCGGCTGGATATTTGGGGAGGTGAAGACGGGGAAGCTACGCGTGGCACCAAGCACCTCGATGCCAGCGACGGCAAGACCCTCGTCGTGGACTACGAGTACCACCCGCCGGTCATCGAGTTGATGGAAGAGGTCAACCAGTTCTGCGCCAACAATCTCAACCTCGTCCTGATGGACACCAACGAGCTGGCCCTGATCGACCTCGTCAAGGAAATCTACAAATTCGAGAAGAATGAAGTTACGGCGATCGTTTACATTGAACAGGATTTTTCGCGCGTCATTTTCCTGAAAGGCAAAGAAATCTACCACATCACCCCCATTCTGCACAAAGGCAGTATGTCGGATGATGTGCTCGAAGTGCTTTACAGCCGGATGATCTTCGCGCAGGATCAATACTTTATCCCGGAAATCGACAAGATTCTCGTCGCGGGTCACTCATCCCGTCTGAAAGCCAAATATTACTTCAGACAAAAATTCCCATCGGCGATTACCGGCTACCTCAACTCGCGCAAGATCCACTCAGATCTGCGCTTCAAGGACAGGGGACTGCTCTTCTCGCGCTACGCCGTGCCGATCGCGCTGGCCTGGAAGGCGCTGATCAAAAGCGCCGTCAAATCGAAAGAAAAGAACTTTCTGCCGGAATACATATTCGAACGCCAGACCATACCGAAGCTCGCCTTTCACGGCTACTTCATTCTGTTCATGATCACAGCGACGGCACTGACATTTACCTGGGCACTCGTGACCCGCAACCTGGAAATCAGAAAAGTCGCGCGAAAAAACGAGGTCATGCAGCAGCAGATTGAAGACAACAAATCTTTGACCGAGCGTGTGCACGCCTTCGACGACCAGATCGTCGACATTCAGCGCAAGATTGCCCTCGTCGACAGCTTTAGCAAGGGGTATGACGAGACCATGCTCTTCCTGCAGGAACTGAACAAGAACATCGCTGAGGTACACGATATCTGGGTCACCGATTTCAAAAAGTCCGGTTCCACGGTAAACATTCTGGGCATCGCCAGGCGGCGGGACAAAATCCCCATCCTGGCTAACTCGCTCGGTGGTGCGAATCTCAAAAAGGTGACGCGTTCGCAGTTCGAGAACGCCGACGTGTTCTCTTTCCAGCTGGAAAAGAAACTCGACATTCGGGACAGCAAGAAGAACATGACGATCTT
>CAZTNL010000191.1:0-1277 GCA_964614885.1 uncultured Calditrichaceae bacterium
GTCTTCGACCATCTTGGAGTCCCGCCTTTGCCGACGTTCACCGTCAAGACCCGAAAACAGGCAACGCCGTCCTTCTATGAATCGATTCAGAACAGGGATGAACTTGTGCGACAGTTCGGGTACTCACTCGACTGAATCAGGCTCGATTTCACAGTTCCTGAGTTCGCCGTGAATCATGAGGAGTCATTCGTGGATCGCCGCAAGAAGCTGATCTATATCCTGACACAGGTTGATCGAATAGGACAACTCACCGGGGAGATGTTTTACCTGCGAAACGTCTTTCGGGAAGAGGACTACGAACTGACGGTCGTTTCTTATCCGCCGGAATACATACCGCAAACCAACCGCGCGACCTACGAAATTGCCACCCGCGGCCTTAATGTCATCCATTCCATTGATGACCGGATCGTCTGGCGGGCACACGCAAACCAGAAGGCTCAAGAAGGGATGCTCGTCCACGTCGATGGCCATGATTTGTTTCTTTACCATCCGAGCCGGCTCAATTATCTTTTTTACCGCGACGTGCACGACCGTGAGGTGGTGCATCCGTTCCGGCTAACTCAGGAGGAAGAGGAGCAGGGTGACCGGCTGCGCGCTGAATTCGGCATCCCGCAATCCGCGAAAATTGTGACTGTACACGTTCGCGAGGGGGGCTATCTTCCCAATATGCCTTATCACTCGTATCGCGATTGCACAATAGAGAGCTACCGACCCGCCCTGGAGTATTTGCTGCGACAGGGTTACCACGTCATCCGACTGGGCGACCCGAGCATGCGTCCCTTGAGCGGCTTGCCCCGCGAATACATCGAACTGTGGTCGCACCCGGCCTACTGCCAGTTCTGCGAACCCTATTTTGTTTCAGCCAGCGATTTTTTTGTCGGTACCTCGTCCGGCCCGCAGGGCCTTGCGATGGGGTTCGGTATTCCGATTCTGATGACCAACGTTCCGATTCAGGCCCCGATATGGGGGGACAGGAATGATTTGGCGATCTTCAAAAATTATTGGTCGAACAGGCTGAACCGTTTCCTCTCATATGAAGAGGTGCTGTCATCGCCGGCAGTCGACTGCTACCAGGCTGAGGAATTTGCCCGGCTCGGCCTCGAACTGCGGGGGAATTCGCCTGGCGAGCTCCTTGGGGCGGTCGTCGATATGCTGCAGCGGTTGCAGGCAGGCGCCGGGGAAACGCAGGAGATAGACCGGCGGATCCAGGATATACGCAAACGGGTGCACGAGGCGCGTTGCCAGAGGGCCGGAGAATTGGAGTATCCGTTGCTCCC
>CAZTNL010000191.1:1377-6248 GCA_964614885.1 uncultured Calditrichaceae bacterium
GAGAAGCGCTTCGCGGCGCGGCTTGGCGTGCCCTATGCCGTGGCCACGACCAGCGGCAGCGTGGCCCTGCTCATGGCGCTGATGGCTTGCGACATCGGCGAGAAGGATGAGGTTATTGTCCCAAACCGGGCTTCGATCGCCGCCGCGCACGCGCCGGTTCTCCTCGGCGCGCGTCTGCGTGTGATCGATGTGGAGCCGGACCGGCCGACACTCAGCGCTTCCAGTATTTTTTCCTGTTTGTCCAGACGGAGCAAGGCGCTCATCGTGCCGCATCCGGCCGGACGGTGCGGCAACATGGAGGCGGTTCGCCAGATCGCCGATGAGTATGACCTGCTGGTGGTCGAGGACGCCGCTGAAGCACTTGGCTCGAACGGCCGCCGCGGTCCGCTGGGCACGCTCGGGGACGTTGGCTGTTTCTCCCTCGGCAGGACGAAGTTGATCTCCTCTGGCCAGGGCGGTGTCGTGGTCACAAGCGATGAGCGCATCTACCGCAAACTCCTGGTGCTGCGCAATCATGGCTGCCTGCCCGGGGAGCGAAGTCAGGCCCGGCAGATGGGCTTCAACTTCAAGTTCTCCGATATGCAGGCAGCGATTGGCCTCGCCCAACTCAAGACATGGGACAAGCGCATCGCCCGCGTGCGCGAGATCTATGAAATCTACGCCGGCGCTCTGGATTCGCATCCCTTCCTGAAGCTCTTGCCTCTGAGGGTCGATGAGGGCGAACTGCCACTTCATGTGGAGGTGCTTTGCGAGGAGCGCGAGCGACTGAAGGGTTTTCTGAGCGCTCAGGGCATCGAAACCCAGCCCCTGAATCCCAGCTTCAACGGGTGTACACATCTTGGTGTGCAGGGAGATTTTCCCAACTCAGAAGTCTACGATTCGTGCGGACTACGTCTGCCCTGCGGCCCCGGACAGAGCCTGGAAAATATTCGCCGCGTGCTGGAAGCGGTTGCGCGCTACGAACACGTTTGCCATGCCGCACATGCCAGCGCCTGAACAGAAATCGATGAACGTTGTCGCTATCATTCAGGCAAGGATGGGCAGCAGCCGGCTGCCTGCGAAGGTCCTGACGGACTTAAACGGGCAGCCCGTGCTCGCTCGGGTCGTCAACCGGGTGAGCCGCGCTCGTCGGGTGGACAAGGTCGTGGTGGCTACCACGGACTTGCCGCTCGATGATGCTGTCGAGGACTATTGCCGGATCAATGGCTGGTCATGTTTTCGTGGTGCGGAAAACGATGTTCTTAACCGCTACTATCAAGCTGCGTGCCGGCACCGGGCCGACGTGGTCGTGCGTATTACCGCGGATTGCCCGCTGATCGAGCCGGAGATCGTCGACCTCGTCGTGTCGGATTACCTCGATCACGCCGCCACAGTCGATTATGTCAGCAATGTGCATCCGGTCCGCACTTTTCCGCGCGGCCTCGATGTGGAAGTCATGAGCTTCGATGCGCTTGTGAGGGCTGAACACGAAGATCACAATCCCGCCTGGCGCGAGCATGTCACCGTCTATTTGCAGCGCAATCCCGGCCTGTTCACCGCGAGAAATGTTGTGGACGAGGCCGATCATTCCGAGCAGCGCTGGACCGTGGACACGATCGAAGATCTGACTTTTGTCCGCCGGCTCTATTCGCACTTCAACGACGACCAGTTCGGCTGGCGGGAGGTGCTCGATCTCCTGCGGCAGCATCCCGAATGGCTCGAAATAAACCGCCACATTCAGCAAGTGGTCGTTGAGTGAAAGGGCCCGCACTTTCCCCAGCGAGGTTCCATGCAGCGTTTCTTGATTCTGGGTTCCACCGGCATGCTCGGCCAGGCCCTTGTGCGGCTGCTGCGTTCACGCGGCCGTGACGTGCTGGGTGTGGCAAGGCGGGGCGCCGACGTAAATCTCGACCTGACGCAACCGCAGCAGCTAACCGGACGGGTTGAACAGCTTGCCCCGGATGCCATCATCAATTGCGCCGTCTGCGTCGATCTGGGTGCGTGTGAAGAAAATCCTGGCTACGCCTATCTGTTGAACACCCGGCTTGTGGGCAGCCTCGCCAGGGCTTGTCGCCAGAGCAAAACATGGCTGGTTCAGATATCGACCGATCACTACTTTTCAGGCGACGGGCCGGAAAAGCACGACGAAACCGCACGGGTAAACCTTTGCAACGAATACGCAACCAGCAAGTATTTGGCCGAAGGGCTGGCTTTGACGCACGACTACGCGCTGGTCGTACGCACCAATATTGTCGGGTTTTGCGGTCGTCCGGGCCGGCCCACCTTCGTGGAATGGGCCATCTCGGCGTTGAGAAACAACGCGCGCCCCACATTGTTCAGAGATTATTTTACCTCCAGCATCGACGTCGGTTCGTTTTCGCTAGCCGTATTCGAACTGCTGGAAAGAAAGGCCACCGGACTGCTGAACGTGGCGGCCCGGGAAGTTTCCAGCAAGAAACAGTTTGTCGAGGCGCTGGCCGGGCAGCTGGCTTTGCCCCTGGACGGTGTGCACAGCGGGTCGGTGCGGCAGTGCAGCGATCTGCAGCGCAATGAAAGCTGCGGTCTTGACGTGAGTCGCGCCGAAGCGCTTCTTGGGTACGCCCTTCCGGGGAGGGTCGAAGTCGCGGCGAATCTGGCCAGAGCGTATCTTGAAAACAGGAGTAAGGAAAATGCAGTACTCCACTGAAATTTCTATTTCAGGGCGGGCGATTTCAGCGCAGGCGCCGAGCTACTTTATCGCCGATATCGCCGCGAACCACGACGGCGACCTGCAGCGCGCGTGTGATCTGATTCACCTCGCTGCCAAGGCCGGCGCCGACGCAGCAAAATTCCAACATTTTCAGGCACGAAGCATCGTGAACGACGCGGGGTTCCGTGCTCTGGGCGGCCAGTTCTCCCACCAGAGCCAGTGGGAAAAATCCGTGTACGAAACCTACGAAGATGCCTCGCTGGCCGCAGACTGGACACCGATTCTGAAAGAGACCTGCGACGCGGCCGGGATTCATTTTTTTACCAGCCCGTACGCGCTCGACATTGTCGATGAAGTTGACCCGTTCGTACCGGCTTATAAGATCGGTTCCGGCGACATCACCTTCCTCGAGATCGTGCGGCACATGGCTGGAAAAGGCAAGCCCGTTCTTCTGGCGTGCGGGGCGTCGACCATGGCAGACGTGGAACGGGCCGTCGACTCCATCCTGGCCCGGAACCAACAGATTGTCTTGCTGCAGTGCAATACCAACTACACGGGTTTGTCCGGCAACTTTGCCCACGTCAATTTGAATGTTTTGAAAACATTTCAGAAAAAATATCCGGGCATGCTCCTCGGCCTGAGCGACCATACGCCGGGGCATGCAACCGTGCTCGGCGCCATCGCCCTGGGCGCCCGCGTTATCGAAAAACACTTTACCGACGACAACCGACGCAAGGGGCCGGATCACGGGTTTTCCATGACGCCTGAGTCCTGGAAAGAGATGGTGGACCGCAGCCGCGAGCTGGAATCGGCGCTTGGCGACGGGGTTAAGCGCATCGAGGAAAATGAGCAGGAAACCGTCGTGCTGCAACGCCGTTGTCTGCGGTTGCGGCGCGACTTGCCTGCGGGAGCGGTGATTGAAGCCGCGCATTTGGAGGCGCTGCGCCCCGCGCCCCACGACAGTTTTGCGCCGTACGAGTTGGCCGGACTCGTCGGCCGGCGGTTGGCGGCCGGCAAGAGCAAGGGC
Organism: uncultured Calditrichaceae bacterium; assembly: GCA_964614885.1. Taxonomy (GTDB): domain Bacteria; phylum Zhuqueibacterota; class Zhuqueibacteria; order Oceanimicrobiales; family Oceanimicrobiaceae; genus JAJDAG01. Next base: position 5,073 of record CAZTNL010000191.1, read on the forward strand.
GAGGCGTTGACTCACGCTGACCTTGCTGTGACGGAAGTCGGCGAGGAACAACCGGTCGCGGCCGGTGGGGAAAATGATGAATGTCCGGCAAACCGATTGGGCAATGCTGACCTCTGAGCTGACTTCTTTGCGCGCGATCGAGCGCGGCGACTTGCCGCAGCTCCTGAAATGGCGCAACCAGCCGCATTTTCGCCGCCTCTTCCGGGAGCACCGCGAACTCAATATGGCGCAACAGGAGCGCTGGTTCGAGCAGACCGTGCTGACGGACCCGCGCGTGCGCATGTTTGCCATCATCGAAAATGAACGCAACCTGCTGAGCGGCGCCTGCGGCCTTTGCTACATCGACTGGGTAAACCGCAGCGCCGACTTTTCCATCTACCTCGGGCTGGATGATTTGTATATCGACGACCGATATGCACCGGACGCGGCGAAGCTGATGCTCACCTATGGCTTCAACGAACTCGGTCTGCACCGGATGTGGGCAGAAGTCTATGATTTCGACCTGAAGAAACGCCGTTTTTTCGAGGGGCTGAACTTTACAGTCGAGGGCAGACATCGTGAAACCACCTGGACTGAAGGTGGCTGGCGTGATTCGCTCTTCTACGGGCTGCTGGAAAGCGAATGGAAAGCGCAACAGAAGACCGGCACATGATGGCCGGGCCGGTGAATCCGGACAGGCAGGACCATATCGGGCATTCGATGTACCGGATGTGCGCGGACCTGTTTCCGATATGCCGCAGCTTAACCGGAAACGGGGTGCGCGAAACGCTGGCCCGCATCAGGGAAGAGTATTTACCGGACCTGAAGATAACCGAAACGCCCTCGGGCACGCGCTGTTTCGACTGGACGGTTCCGTCGGAGTGGAATATTCGAGATGCCTACATCATGGATCCGGAAGGCAACAGGATCCTCGATTTCCGTGAATCGAACCTGCATGTCGTCGGCTACTCCACGCCCGTAGACGCCGTGGTGCCGCTTGAAGAACTGCAGAAGCATTTGCATTCGATTCCCGGGCAGCCGGACGCCATTCCCTACGTGACATCGTACTACGAAAAGCGCTGGGGCTTCTGCATGAGTGACCGGCAAAGGCAGCGACTGAAACCAGGAGACTACCGCGTTTTCATCGATAGTGACCTGGAGGCGGGCAGTCTTACCTACGCTGAGCTTTTGCTTCCG
>CAZTNL010000192.1:0-6219 GCA_964614885.1 uncultured Calditrichaceae bacterium
TTCTTGTCGACCTTGGGAAAGTCAGGTACATGGACAGCTCGGGTGTGGCTACGCTCGTCGAGGCTTTGCAACAGGCCAAGAAATATGATGGCAAGCTTAAGCTGGTCAATTTGCGCGATGCGGTTAAGGACGTGTTTGAGTTGAGCCGGCTCGACAAAGTTTTTGATATTTACCCGGGCATTAAAGAGGCCAGGGAGGCATTCTAGGTGGAGATTGTCGCGCGAATGTTTGGCAGTATCGGCCGGCAGTTGTTGCTCTTCCTGGCCCAGTTGAGCCGGGTTTCCAGCCTGGCCGCGGACACAGCCCACTGGACTTTCGTCGCACCTTTCAAGGGCAAGGGACTGCGCTGGAAAAGCGCGGTCGAGCAGATGGTCAGAATCGGCTACGAGTCGATTCCAATCGTTACGCTCATCGCATTTTTTGTTGGGCTGATCATCGCGATGCAATCGGCCTACCAGCTCGAGCGCTTCGGCGCTACAATCTATGTCGCCAATCTCGTTGCCGTATCTATTACCCGTGAGCTGTCCCCCCTGCTGACCGCCATCGTGATTGCGGGCCGCAGTGGCTCGGCCATTACCGCCGAAATTGGAACCATGAAAGTTTCAGAAGAAATAGACGCGCTGCAGACCATGGGGTTCAACCCGATAAAGTTTCTGGTCGTGCCCAAGACCCTGGCTATGACGGTTATGCTGCCGACTCTGACGGTCATCGCCGATTTTCTCGGCATTCTCGGTGGATACGCTATTTCAATGGCGACTCTTAGGGTTACAAGCGCCCGCTACGTGAATCAAACCATGGTTTCGCTGACGTTTCAGGATCTGTTCAGCGGGCTGGTCAAGAGTGTTTTTTTTGCGCTCATCATATCGATGATCGGCTGTTACGAAGGATTCAATGTCAAAGGGGGCGCCGAGGGTGTCGGTAAATCGACGACTCGCTCGGTCGTGGCTTCCATCTTTCTCATCATTGCCGCGGATGTGTTTTTTACCGGCTTGTTCTACTCGACTTTCTAATGGCTGAGCCTATTATTCAGGTCAGGGATCTGGTGGTTCGGTACGGCAATCGAACCGTCCTTAACGGGGTGAACCTCGATATCGAAAGAGGGGAGTCCATCGCCATACTGGGGAAATCCGGGTGTGGCAAGAGTACCTTGCTGCGACACATGATCGGCCTGTCGACACCCACAGCTGGTCATATTTTCATCAAGGGCAGGGACATCGCGACCATGGACGAGGACAGCAAGGTGGAGATTCTGAAAAAGGTCGGCATGCTATTTCAGTCGGCGGCCTTGTTCAATTCGATGACTGTTGGTGACAATGTCGCGTTGCCACTTCGCGAACACACCGCCCTGGAAGAGAGCACAATCAACATCATGACCAATATCAAGCTGGATTTGGTCGGTTTGAGCGGCTTTCACGAGTTTCGTCCGTCACAGCTTTCCGGCGGTATGAAGAAACGTGCCGGTCTGGCCCGGGCCCTGGCCATGGACCCCGAGATCCTCTTTTGCGACGAGCCGTCCGCAGGTCTCGATCCGGTGGTGGCCGCGGGTCTGGACAATCTGATTTTGAGCTTGAAAAAGGCGTTTAAAATGACGATAGTGATTGTGACGCACGAGATGGCTTCCGTGGAAATCATCGCCGACCGGGTGGCGATGATGCACGATGGAAAAATTCTGGCCGTGGGTTCCCTCGACGAGCTGAAGGGCGCAGGCGATCCCATCCTCGACCAGTTTTTCAATCGTGAGCCTGACGCCGAAGAAGTAGACCCGCAAGCCTATCTGAATGCTATCATCGGCTCGGGGTAGGAACTGAAGGAGTGATCTATGAATTATAGCTCGAACGAGGTGAAGGTCGGCGCGGTGGTCGTGGCAGGCTTCACCGTTCTGGTCGGCTTCATCGTCGCCATCATCGGGACCAATTTAAGTGAGCATGTCAAGGAGTATCGCACATACCTGAAGAGTGTTCCCGGCATTGTCGAGGGCTCCCTCGTAAAATTCGGCGGCATGGATGTCGGTTCGGTGACGGCCGTCCAGCTGCCGGACAGCCCCGGCGAAGAGCCCATGATAGAACTGCGGTTGAAAGTTGACGATAAGACGCCGGTGAAAGTGGATTCGCGCGCTTACGTGACTTCGATCGGCATTATGGCGAATCAACACATCGAGATTTCACCCGGCACGCCCGATGCTGAACTTCTGCCTTCAGGCAGTGTGCTCCGGGGAAAAGAAGTTCTTACGCTCATGCAAATGGCCGAACCTCTCGGCGAAATGAGTGGGGAGCTGCAGGATGTCGTCGGGCAGTTTGCAGATTTGTTTAATGATGAGAACCGGGCCCATTTGAACTCGGTTATCGTGCATCTCGACGAAATGGTCAGCGAAGGCGGGAGCCGTTTCAACGGACTGGCTGACAACCTGGAGAAGTTGACCGCCAACCTGGCAGAAGTCAGTGGTGCGCTCAACGAACTTATGGCCAGCAACCGCGGGCACCTGGACGATACCATGGTCCATCTGCAGAAGACGACGAAAGAGACAAGTGAGCTGATTGCGGATCTGCGGAAGTCGTTGAAGCAGTTCGAAGGCGTTGTGTCCGCCAACGGTTCGAGCATTGTCGAGATTCTGGAAAACTTCCAGTTCGCCTCACAGAATCTTGAAGAATTCACCCGCACGGTTAAAGAACGCCCGTGGCTGCTCGTTCGCAAGGCGGCGCCGCCCAAACGGGAATTGCCGTGACCGATGTAGTGCAACGTATATTCTTGACCACGCGGCTTTCGCCGCGTTAGGGAGCCGAGGACGTAGATGAAACCTTGCAACGCTTTTTTGTTAATTGGCTGTTTGGTGCTTTTGGCAGGTTGTGGCAGTGTGCCGCCCACGTTTTACTACCGTGTGGACTACAATGTGCAGGATGCCGGCGGGGACAGCGATGGCCTGCCGTACACGATAGGGGTGGCCCAATTCGCCGCCGATGCACTCTACGAGAGCGATCGGATCGTCTATAGAAAATCGCCGTACCAGGCTCAATTTTACCACTACAGGCGCTGGGTGTCTGCGCCGAAGAAGATCGTTACCGAGCGCGTGGTGCAGCATCTTTCCGCGTCACATCTCTTCCAACGCGTCGTTCGCATTCCAGCCTCGTACAAAATTGACTATGTCCTGCGTGGCAACATCCATGCTTTCGAGGAATGGGATGATGGCGACGCATGGTATGGCGCCGTGACTCTCGGATTCACCTTGCAGGATGCAACCACCAACGAAGTCGTCTGGGAAGGTGAGTTCAAGCATCGCACGCGGGCAGAGAAAAAGGAGCCGGTTGCCGTGGTTCGGGCAATCAGCGAAAGTCTGCGCGACGTCCTCCAGGAATGTATCCTGAACCTTCATGACCATTTCAAAGAAAACCACAGTAATTAGGAAGTGCGATTCGACCGGCCGGCAGGTCGCTGGCAGCCGTTTCGCACCGTGTGACTCGCAAATCCGGAGCGACCGATGAGTTTGAGTCAACCTTCAGAAGTTCGCGGCACCGGCCAGACGCCCACCCGAGTCAAACAAAAGAACACGTCGACGGTACTGCTGGCTGCTATTCTGCTGGTTGCCGTCGTCGTCGCCGTTTCTTTCGCCTACAAGCACTTTGGCTTCGGCCCTGTCCAGTCCGGTTCTGACCTGCGCGACCTCGAGAAATCGCTGCAGGATATTCGGGCGGCCATGAATGTCGACAGCGTTCGCCAGACCAATATTCAAAAAACGATGTCGATCATAAGCCGCTACAATCCGGACATGCCCTCCGGCACCAGGTATGAGATCGCAGATGAAATCTACAACATGAGTGTCAAATACACCAGTCTGGATGCGGACCTGATTTGCGCTGTTATTACGCACGAAAGCGGCGGCACCTGGGATCCGGAAGTCGTTTCTGAGGCAGGTGCTATGGGGCTTATGCAAGTGATGCCCGCCACCAGCATTTGGATCGCGCACTATGAGGGCATCACCTGGACATCGGCACACGAGGTATTATTCAACCCGATATACAATATCCGTATCGGCTGCCGCCAGCTCGCTACCTTCATCGATAAGTACGATCTCGAAGGTGGTCTCGCTGCCTACAATGGCGGTGAAAAGCGTGCCGCCATTTGGGTCAAGAACGGAAAAGCGAAGGGTATTCTCTGGGCTGAGACCAGCAACTACATTCCCTATGTCCTGGACCTCTACAAGCAGTTCAGTGCCAAATCCTTCAGACCCGGGTTGCTCGAAATCAGATAGATCTGCCGACGTACCCGCGCTGACGACGTTGAGCGTATGTGGCACCGTTCGAGAGCGACGGGAAGCCGGTCAATGAATCGGGTGAGAACCGCCATGGACAACACTCTCAAAGCAGTTGACGACAGGTTTCTGTCACACCTTTTGGGCAGTTTACGCCAGGTTGCACATCTGCTGCAGGGCGGTGATGCGGGGAGCGGTTTCGCGGATGTCTGGGCAGCCCTTTCCAGCGCCGTGCCTATGGATGCCCTGGCGGTGCTTGCTATCGATCCCGACTCGCTGGATGTTGACTTTGTTCTCGGGCCTGAAGGGCCCGGCAGCAAGAGTTGCAATCTGCCTCCTTTGCCGGCAAAAACCCTTAGAGACAGATTTGCAAACGGGAGTGCTTTTCAGGTCGACGCCGGCAGCAGAGGCAGTGCCATACCGGAAAATGGCAGCGCGCATTTGTTGCTGGCGCCATTGGCGGCCTCCGACGGCCTGCCGCGTTTTCTGCAGGCTTCCAGGCAAGCGCCGCGCTTCGATTCCATAGATCTCGAGGTCGTGGCCATTAGCGCCGGGATGCTGGCGATGAAGTTCGTTCCGCCAGAAGATGCCGGAGCCCAGGCTTCACCCGCCCTCAGGGAGGCGCAACGCGAAAATCAAAAGCTCCTTTCAATTGTGGATCTGGCGCGGTCCATCGCGCATGAACTTAACCAACCCCTGACCGGAATATCCGGCTACTGCGCTCTGATTCAGGAAGCTCTGGAATCGTGCGATCCCATTTATCACGACGTGGCAGAAATTCAAAAGCAGGCGCTGCGCCTGGAGGATCTGATTGTCAAATTTCAGAATGTCGCTCATGTAGATTTTCGCGCTCAGCAACATAAGGGCGCCTAGTGCAGGCCAAAGATCGAGCATGGATAAGATGAAAAAGCACGTCCTGGTAGTGGATGACGAAGAGGTCATCCGGGATATCTGCCGCCGCAGTCTCCAGCCACGCGGCTACCATGTTGAAGTCGCGGAAAATGGCATCAAGGCGCTCGAGTGCTTACGGGACCAGCCGGTCGACGTGGTCTTTTCCGATTTCAAAATGCCGATCATGAACGGCATCGAGCTGCTCGAAACCATCAAGCGTGACCACCCGCACATCGAAGTTGTGATCATGACAGCGTTTGCCACAATCGAGAGCGCCATTCACGCTATGAAACATGGGGCCTATGACTTCATCCTGAAACCGGTCAAGCCCGATCGCATCCGGCTGGCGGCGGAAAAGTGCTTCGAAAAGATCGATTTAGGCAAGGAAAACGCACAACTGCGCAAGGCAAACGAGCGGCTGATGGAAGTGCAGGAGATGAAGGACAAATTTATTGCCATCACCAGCCACGAACTCAGAACCCCGGTCAGTCATCTGAAGGGGTATATCGACATTCTTAAGGACCCGTTTTTCCACGAGTTGAGCCCGGAGGAGAAAGCTCAGTGCATGAAGGTGCTGTCCGATGCGATTTTCGAGCTGGAAGGAGTGGTAACGCGGATGCACACACTGAGCGACGCCGAGCAAGGCGCGCTCCGGCTGAACAGGGAAAAAGTGCCGCTCGCCGAGCTCGTAAGGCAGTCGGTGGACGACTACCAGCTCATCGCCAAAAAGCGTCAGCACACGCTGATGTTTTACGCCAACAAGATGCAGGGTGAGGTGGATGTCGATCGCAAGCAGATACGCGGCGTTATTAATGAGCTGCTGAGAAACGCGATTAAGTTTACCCCGGATGGCGGTACCATCGTCGCAAGTCTCGCAGTGGAAGGCCAGTATGGCGTGGTCAGCATCAAGGACAGCGGCATTGGCATCCCGGCCTCAGAACAGGGAAAAATTTTCGAGAAGTTCTACGAAATTCAGGAAATCGACCACCACAGCTCCAGCAAACTGGCCTTCATGGGGGGCGGACTTGGCCTGGGACTGAATTCGGCCCGAGCCATTGTCGAGGCGCACGGTGGGGGAATCAAAG